>CAYGEV010000039.1:0-5707 GCA_964349035.1 uncultured Candidatus Saccharibacteria bacterium | reverse complement strand
CCTATATATACTCCTTCCTTTTCTTGATCGATAATCTTTTTAATTGGTAACTGCATTTTCTGTGCAAACGCAAAATCGCGTTCGTCGTGCGCTGGGACGGCCATGACCGCACCCGTGCCATACGAAGCGAGGACGTAGTCGGCGATAAACACGGGGATTTCTTCTTGATTGGCCGGATTGATTGCTTTGATTCCCTCGAGCATCACCCCTGTTTTCTCTTTATTCTCACTGCGCTCCCGCTCAGTTTTCTTCTTCGTTGCGTCAATATATTTCTCTACTTCTTTTTTATTTGAAACGCGCTCGAGAAGAGTGGCAACGAGAGGATGTTCTGGCGCAAGAACAGCGTACTTCACGCCAAACACCGTGTCAGGACGCGTCGTAAACACCTCAATGTCCAAGGTTCGACCTTGGAATTCGGGTATAAGGTCGAACCTTAGCTTCGCGCCTTCGCTCTTACCTATCCAGGCGCGCTGAGCATCTTTGATATCTTCGCGCCACGGGAGCGTATCGAGCCCAGTGAGCAAACGCTCTGCGTACTGCGTGATTTTTAGAAACCATTGGGTCAACACCTTCTCCTCAACAGGAGTGCCACAGCGCTCGCACGCGCCATCGTGTACCTGCTCATTCGCAAGGACAGTCTGATCCTTCGGACACCACTTCACGCTTGCTTCTCGGCGCTCGGCAAGCCCGTGCTCGAATAGCTTGGTAAAGAGCCATTGCGTCCAGTGATAATAAGAAGGGTCGCAGGCAACCACCTCCTTGCTCCAGTCAAACGAGCCCCCCATACTTGCGAGCTGTCCGCGCATGCGCTCAATATTTTTATACGTCCACTCCTTCGGGTCGACACCATGCTTTATCGCAGCATTCTCCGCAGGGAGACCGAAGGCGTCAAACCCTATTGGAAAGAGAACGTTCTTTCCCTTAGCGCGTAGCATACGCGCGTAGATGTCAGTGACGGCAAATGCGTACCAGTGCCCGATGTGCAGGTCCCCAGAGGGGTACGGAAATTCAAAAAGGAGATAGTACGGATCTCGCGTCTCGTCGGTGAGATTAGTCGTGTACAGGTCGAGACTCGCCCACTTTTCTTGCGCAGATTTTTCTATCTTCTTATGGTCGTATCCCATAGGTTGTTACGCCCGAGAACAGATGACTAGTCGCGGAAGCGTTTCCACGCGATGAAGAGAAGCGCAAGAAGCCCAGCGGTGCTTATCGCAAGGCGGATCCAGTTGCCTGCGTCACCCCAATACTGTGCGGAGCCGATAATAAGGGCGAGGACACCTCCGTAAGAGAGGCCTGAAGAGAGGATAGATGAGCCGAGTGGAACTAGGCCAACAAGAAGCGCGAGCACGCCAAGTGCGACCATAATCACAAATGCGTAGAGTGCGTGCTGTTCGCGCGACGCCTCATAGGGCTTCTGGCACTTCGCGTACATGTCACAATAGCCAGAAACTTTTGGACCAGAAACTTGTTCAGGAACAGGCGCGTATCCTGTCCATTGCCCGCCCTCTGCGTCACAGGTCTTTTCGTCAGTAGGAGAAATGCTTGAATGTGGACAAAACACTTCGTACTCTGGAGTTGGATACGCGAGCGCGACGACTACCGAGAAAAATACGTTAAGGATAATAACGATACCCGCAAGAAGCGCCCAACGCACGAATTTTGGTTGTGTATGTTCCATAGAGGTACATTATACCAGAAAACCTCGCACTCGTAGCACAAACACTAACCATGGAGAAATACCATTACATCGCCGTCGTTGACTATATACTCCTTGCCTTCGGTGCGCAACTTCGCGGTTTCGCGGGCCGTGGCCCAGCTCCCAGACGCAAGTAGGTCGTCGGTAGCGATAACTTCAGCGCGGATAAACTTGTCGCGGAAGTCGGTGTGGATTGCGGCGCCCGCAGCGGGCGCCGTGCTCCCCTTCGGGATAGTCCACGCACGTGTCTCTTCAGGACCTGTGGTGAAAAAAGAAATAAGGTTGAGTGTGGAGTACGCCCCGCGAATAAGCGCGACGAGACCGTCTTCAGACACTCCGAGCTCGGTGCGAAATGTTGCACGGTCAGTATCTGCCACGTCGTTCAGCTCGCGCTCGGTCGCTGCGTCGATAAACACCGACTGTGAGCCAAGTGTCTTGATAAGCTCGTAGGCGCGCTCCGCGCGCCCGTCGCCCGCTACGTCCAAGCTAGCCCCGGCACTTTTGCGGTTCAGCGCGTAGAGCATCGGCTTCATCGTGAGCAAGTTCAGGTGCGAAACTATTTTCTTCTCTTCGTCATTAAGCCCTGCGTGGAGTGCAAGCTTACCTTGAGCAAATGCATCAGAAAGCTTCGCGAGCACAACGTCTTCGGCCACTGCTTCTTTCTTCATAGCGCGTATGTCGCCCACCAGTCTGTCACGACGCTTCCGCGCCTGCTCGGCGTCAGAGAGTACAAGCTCGAGATTAATCACCTCAATATCTTTATACGGCTCCACTTGCTTATCTACATGGATGACGTTCTCATCGTCAAAAAATCGCACCATGTGTAGTATTGCATCGGTCTCACGAATGTTGGCAAGAAACTGGTTGCCGAGCCCCTGCCCTTCTGCCGCGCCCTTCACGAGCCCTGCAATGTCCACAAACTCAATAGCCGCAGGAATTATTTTCTTACTCTCCGAGAACTTTGCGAGCGCGTTTAAGCGCGCATCAGGTACACCAACCACACCAACCGATGGATCTATAGTACAAAATGGATAATTCTCCGCGGGCACCGACGCTTTAGTGAGCGCATTAAACAACGTCGATTTACCGACGTTTGGGAGACCGACGATTCCAATCCGTAACATAGACTTATTTCTGCATCAGCGACGCGACCTCGGTGCGATATTTCTTCATCACCTCCATACTCGCTTTCATCTCGCTCTCGCCTCCCTTCTTACGACGCTCTATCTCTTCCCCAATCTTCTTAAAGAGGTCGGGGTTCTTTTCTATCATGGTGGTCATCATCTCACGCTGTGCCTCCGGCACGTCTTTCATCTTCCACTTCGCGTATTGCTTGAGCAAAAATCCTTGTACCGACATATGTGTGTAACTATATCACTAGAGAAGAATTGTTGCTTGGTTGCGGGAGATTTCAGCGATACCCTTCGTGATTGGAAATTCGTGTGTAGAACCATCAGCACTTACCACTTTTGCAGTGCCCTCGTTGAGCTCTGCGACAAACGCCTCGTGGTCGGCGAGCACTTGGAACACTCCCTCAGTTCCCGGGAGCGATACCGAAAGTGCCTCTCCCTCAAAGAGATTCTCGCCAACTTTCGCAATGGTGAGATGAAATGTCTTAGCCATAAGTTATGTCAAGGTGTCACCTTGACATTAGGATGCGACGACCTGGTCGATGGTGCCCTTCATATAGAACGCGTTCTCTGGCAAGACGTCGTGCTTGCCTTCTACAATTTCCTTGAATCCTCGCACGGTCTCCTCGCGCGACACGTACTGCCCTGGTGTGCCTGTAAACGGCTCACCCACGAAGAACGGCTGGGAGAGGAAACGCTGTATCTTGCGAGCACGAGACACAACTGTCTTGTCCTCGTCTGAGAGCTCTTCAATACCGAGAATCGCAATGATATCCTGCAAGTCCTTGTAGCGCTGGAGCACGAGCTTGACCTGGTTTGCGACGCGATAGTGCTCCTCACCCACGATCTCTGGCGTAAGCGCTGCACTAGAGGAGTCGAGCGGATCAATCGCTGGGTAGATACCAAGAGATGCGAGCGCACGCGAGAGTACCACTTTACCGTCTAGGTGAGCGAAGGTGGTAGCAGGTGCTGGGTCAGTGAGGTCGTCTGCTGGCACATACACTGCCTGAATCGAGGTGATAGAGCCCTTCTTAGTCGAGGTGATGCGCTCCTGGAGCTTGCCCATCTCTTCAGCGAGCGTTGGCTGATAGCCCACCGCAGACGGCACACGCCCGAGAAGCGACGACACTTCAGAACCTGCCTGCACAAAGCGGAATACGTTGTCCATAAAGAAGAGCACGTCCTTCCCTCCTTCATCTCGGAAGTATTCTGCCTGTGTGAGCCCAGTGAGTGCGACGCGGGCACGCGCGCCTGGCACTTCGTTCATCTGCCCGAAGACAAGCGCAGTCTTGTCGAGCACGCCTGAATCCTTCATTTCGTGGTAGAGGTCGTTACCCTCGCGCACGCGCTCTCCTACTCCAGCAAAGACTGAGTATCCTCCGTGCTCCTGCGCCACATTGCGAATCAGCTCCTGAATGGTAACCGTCTTGCCCACGCCAGCACCTCCGAAGAGTCCCACCTTCCCTCCCTTAATAAAGGGAATCATCAAGTCAATCGCCTTGATACCAGTTTCAAAAATTTCTGCCTTGGTTGTCTGCTCTTCAAACGACGGAGGAGCACGGTGGATTGGAAGGCGTGGCGTACCAGTCGCGATTGGGCCCTTGCCATCTACCGGCTCGCCGAGCACATTGAAGAGGCGTCCGAGCGCATTCTCACCCACAGGTACAGAAATAGGTGCGCCGGTGGCGAGAACCTTCTCTCCTCGTGCGAGGCCTGCAGTCTCGTTCATCGAGATGGCGCGCACGCGGTCCATACCGAGGTGGGAGGCGACCTCTAGTACGAGACGTCCGTGGCGGTCGTTTGCCTCAATAACGAGCGCGTCCTGAATTGCAGGGCGATTCTCCGCGAAGTGCACATCGACGACTGGTCCGATGATTTCTGTAATTGTTCCCACGTGAGATGATTCTTTCATATTGTAATAAATAACTTAATTTTAGTAATAAATCTAGGGGCGCTATCTCACGTGGCTAATGCCTCCCTCCCGCCCACGATTTCTGACACCTCACGCGTAATCGCTGCCTGACGCACCTTGTTGTATTTACGAGTAAGATCGCGCGCGACCTCCTTCGACTTATCAGACGCGTTCTTCATCGCCACCATACGCGCCGAGTGCTCAGACGCCTTTGCTTCAAGAAGCATGTGGTAGAGCGACACGGCGACGAGGCGCGGTACAAGAACACCAAGAATATCCCCAGTGCCCGACTCAACCGTGTACCCAGTCGGTGATTCAGTCGAAACCTCCGCGCTCCACGCCCCTTTCTGAGGCTTAATGTCTTTAATAAGTTCACTCACCCCAGAGGTCGAGAGCGGGAGGAGTGTACGGGCGGTCGGCGCTTGTTCGAATGTTGATTTGAAGTTGCTGTAGACTGCAATAACCTTATCGTAGAGCCCAATACGGAATCCCTCTGACAATTCATGTCCGAGGTCTTCCATTACCTTAATATCAATATCGTCGCGCCGATTCTCATACGCCTTTGCAATTTCGTACCCGCGACGAGCAAAAAATTCCTCACCCTTCTTGCCGTAGGCAAACACAGTCACTGCGTCTTTCGCGTGCGGCGCAATCGCCACTTGTACTGCCTTAAGAACGCCACTGTTGAGTCCACCCGCAAGTCCTTTGTCACTCGTAATTATCACCACGGCGATACGTGCTGGAGCTTCTCGTGCCTGCATGAGCGGGTGGCGAGATGAGTCAGAAGTGCCCGAGACGCGCGCGAGCACGGAGAGTGCCGCGCGCGCGTACGGGCGCCCAGCAAACGCCGACTGCTGAGTCTTACGCATCTTCACCGCAGACACAGCTTCCATCGCGCGCGTCACGGTGTTCATCCGCTTCGTCGCCGCAATCTTCGCCTTGATGTCTTTGAGCGCCATAGTCCTGTCC
>CAYGEV010000038.1:5587-5796 GCA_964349035.1 uncultured Candidatus Saccharibacteria bacterium | reverse complement strand
GTCAAAAATATGCGCGAGCGCGTCTTTACACAAGCATTTGCAGAATAAGTTAAGACGTGCTATAATACACGTATAAACAGGCGGTGGGCGCCCGTGATCTTTAATTTCTCCGAGAGGAGAGGGAGGTGTGCGTGAAAGAAAAAATAATCAGAGTTTCGATTGGAAACCTTGCGTGGTACGTGTCTCTTGATAATAGTAAATACGAGACA
>CAYGEV010000038.1:0-5577 GCA_964349035.1 uncultured Candidatus Saccharibacteria bacterium | reverse complement strand
GACATTCGGAGTGTTGAATTCGAAGAAACCAAACCAAGTTAAGGCCCTCGGCGGGGGCGCTATGCTCACTGAAGAAGGCAAGAAAACGATTGAAAGGTCGTTTGGTGCCTACGACTTCGAGCAAGACAAGGGAACTGGCTTCTATGATGCTCGTTTCAAGACATACGAGAAGCATCTGGAAGAAGTTTTTAGGCTTTTCTTTGGTGATACCAAGGGGATGGAGAAGGATCGGACTCTTGATATTCGCGAAGAACTCACGAAAAAAGAGTTCGGTGACAGGCCACTCCTTTCCGAAGAAGACGCACAACAAGTGTCTTTCAGGCAAATGATGACTGTACGACAGGCGCCGGCTACGCAGGACGACACTTCCGCAAGAGCTTCGCACGACGTGGAGACACGGCGATTGTTCCGTATCTTCTGCATCAATATGCCGAACTGCGCCATGTACGACGATTTCTTTTTGTCCAAGTCTGTCGTACGGCTCTCCGGTCCCGAACGGAGGACTACGAGACACGGGGCTTGTGCCGGAATAACCAAGGACGGTCTTCTGATTCAAAACAATTTATTCATTCCATAGCGGATAAATTGTTTATCACAACTATGAGCCCGAGATTTCTCTCGGGCTTTTTTTTATACAGAAAAGCGGTAGACTGTGCGTATGACTATTGGATTTATCGGGCAGGGATTTATTGGGAAGAGCTATGCAGACGACTTTGAAAAGCGTGGATACGCGGTGGTGCGCTACGGTCTCCAGAGCGAATACGTAGGCAATAAAGACAAGATTGCTGAGTGTGACGTCGTGTTTATTGCCGTAAACGCTGCCACTATTCCTGCTGGTACAGTACGTGACGATGGACGCCCTGCGGTGAAATATGATGATTCTAATGTGCGCAGTACGCCCGCCCTCACGAAGCCAGGCGCTATTGTGGTGATTAAGTCCACTCTCCCGCCAGGCATGACGAAGTCCATTCAGGAGCAATACCCAGACCGCATTATTCTCCATAGACCAGAATTTTTGCTTGAGACGACCGCCACAAAAGACGCATCAAGTCCAGAACGCAACGTTATCGGCATGCCAGTAGATGACGACGTGCATCGTGCCGCGGCAGAGCAGATAATGGCGATGCTCCCGAAGGCGCCGTACCAGTTGATTACCTCTTCGACCAATGCAGAGTGCATCAAGTACGGAGGGAATGCTTTTCTTTTTGTGAAAATTCTTTTCGCTAACAAGTTTTTCCAGCTTGTTGAGAAGAATGGGGGTGATTGGGAGGTGATACGTGAGGCGATAGGCAACGACCCGCGCATCGGCCCGTCGCATATGGATTTGCACCTGAAAGATGATCCAGAGGGTGTGTATCGCAGGCGCGGGGCAGGGAGGAGTTGTTTTATCAAGGATTGGGCTATGTTTAGTGAGATGTTTGCAGAAGCATTCCCAGAAGACAAAAACACTATCCAAGCACTGCGTGGGTTTGAATATAAAAACGCAGAACTGCTTCGCGAGTTTGACCGCTATGTAGACCTGCTTGAGGGGGTCTATGGGCCTGGAGCGGGAGAAAAGAAATAATATGAGCGAATACGATTTTGTTATTACTCTGGTACGCGAGGCGGGGGCACGCCTCAAGGTCGCAAGTAAGGGTGCGTTTGAGACTATGACAAAAGGGGGCGATGAGCGCGATGTGGTAACCAGTGTTGATCTTGAGATTAATGCGTTTCTCGTGCAGGCAATTACTAAAGCGTTTCCTGCTGACAAAGTTTCCTCTGAGGAGGGTGGGGGAGTGGAGAACGGAAATAAACGTGAGTGGGTGCTTGATCCGGTAGATGGGTCGGCAAACTTTTCTCGCGCGATTCCACATTTTGCGGTTTGTGCGGCGCTCCTTGTTGAGGGAGTTCCGACTGTCGGGGCCGTCTATAACCCAATGACTGATGAACTGTTTAGTTTTGAGAAAGGTCGTGGAGCTTTTTTAAACGGCGAAAGGATCACGGCGAGCAATATTACAGAGCCTGGCAAGGCACAAGGGATTATTGTCGTTGGGCACCAGCCACCACTCTGGGATTGGGGCACTGCGGTATATAGAAGTTTCTTGGAGCATCTGAAAAAACTTAAAGCCCTTGGTTCATCTGCTCTCGACCTGTGCTTCGTTGCTGCTGGTCGCGCCGACATTGTCGCATATGGCACTCTCACAACTCACGATGCTGCAGCAGCAATTGGCATTTTGCGTGAAGCAGGAGGGGAAATCTACACTCCGCGCGGAGCGGTCGCTGAGTTTTCAAACACTCGACAGACCATTGTTGCGACTGCAAACAAGGCACTCTTTGACGCTTCCGTACCTCTCTTACACCCAGATCTTCTTCCCTAGCATTTCGCGCTGACGCGCTTTCTCTTCTGTGGTACGAAGGCTCGTTAGTATTGAGAGGTAATTATCAACAATCTCCTTGGGCACCGGGGCGTCATCAAGTACGGCATTCATTGCCTCTATCCAGAAACGTAGGCGCTCGCGCGTGAGCTCTTGCAGACTCCCATCGGTCTTGTGAAGTGCCTGGGCGTAGTAGTTGAGGAGAAAGGCAATTTTATACACGCGCATAAGGCGTAGACAAAGATACTCTTCTTCTCCTCGATTTTCGCGTACGTAGGTCGAGAGGATTTTTTCAAGCTCTGGGTTATGCTGAATCATAAAATTGATAAAGCGAGCCCAGCTTTCGTACTTATTACCGAAGTGCATTGAGGCGTAATCAAGCAGGTAGAGTTTCTTACCTGAAACACGCATATTGTTCGGCACGAAATCCGCGTGGGTGAGGAATCCGTAGTAGCGTTCTATCGTGGTTTTGTTTTCAGTTAGGAACTTTTCTCCGCGCGTAAGCGCGCTGGTAAGCTCCGCGTCCGGTAGGGCAGTACGTGCCTCAGAAGAAAAGGTCTTGTAGGAGGTGAGGTATCCGTTAGCATCAACAATACCGAATACGTCGCGAATAATCGTGGCGTGTTTGCTTGTGGTCGCATGTACCCCTTCTTGTGCTTCAAGCGCTTGGAGCGCGAGGAAGAATTGTTCATCGAGCGATCGATCGAAGAACGCTTGATCTTCTGCAACATATGCCGTAATGCGTATACGATACGGGCCATGCTTCATATACAGAAGTTCGTCAGGGGAGTGGAAGGTGTGTGAAGCAAATTCTATCGCGTGTAAGAGTTCGCTGGTCTCATGTTCACGCTCTATCTCACGAATGCCCCCTTCTGTTTGCGAAACCTTGATAATCACGCGTTGCGTATTATCATTGCGTGTTCCTGTCAGCACCAGCTTGTATCCGCCACCCCCCACATCGCGTTTGCCAGCCATCAGGTAGCGCTCACCACCGATATGCACTTGCTTCTCGTCAAAGGAGAAACCAAGCTCCTTCAGAATAGGCCGAATAGCCTGGAGTTCTTGCTCACGGTATTCCTCCCACGCCTGTTTATCGGCAATTGCGCTCATTATTTTTCTATTCTATAATAATTTTATTAAATATGGAAACAGTCCTCGTAACGGGCGTTGCCGGCTTTATTGGCTCAAATCTCTGCCGAGAACTGCTTGCCCAGGGATATCGAGTAGTGGGCGTGGACAACTTTGACGAATTTTTGTACGCAAGAGCTTTTAAGGAGACTCAGATTGCGCCATGCGTGGGGAACCCATACTTTGAGCTCGTAGAGCTCGATATCTGCGACAGAACGAAGCTAATGGAACTTGCGAAGCGCGTAGCACCTACCTATATCGTGCATCTTGCTGCAAAGGCTAATACACGCGCCGCAGTCAACGACCCATTTCCATACGTAGACACGAATATAATTGGGACGCTAAATATATTTGAAGTCGGTAAGGAACTTTCGGTAAAGAATATTGCATCAGCATCCTCTTCGTCCGTATATGGGAACGACACTGATTTACCACTTAAAGAGTCATCTCCAGCTGATCACCCAATTTCTCCATATGGGGCCACAAAGCGCGCAGGAGAATTATTTGCGTATGCGTATCATCACAATTTTGGCCTCAACATTACCTGTCTACGGTTCTTCAACGCCTATGGCGAGAACAATCGTCCGGATATGGTGCCGTACCGGTGGGCACTCGCGCTTCTTAAGGGAGAAGAGATTGAAATGTCAGGTGGTGGAACGCGTCGTCGCGACTATACCTACATTGGCGATATTGTCGCGGGGATTATCGCTGCGATGAAGAAACCGCTTGGTTTTGAAATTATAAATCTTGGCAACAGCTCTCCCTTATCACTGAACGAATTGCTTGCTGTGTTTGAGAAAGTTATTGGCGTGAAGGCACAAGTGAAAGAGCGCCCAAGCCATAAGGCGAGCGTGGAAGAGACGTTTGCGGATGTATCAAAAGCGAAAGAGCTTCTTGGGTGGGAGCCGACGACACCGACTGAAGAGGGGATATCACGCCTCGTTGCGTGGATGCGTGCAAACCGACTCTAATATTTTCTCAAGTGTAGCGATGTGCGATTCCCAGGAGAATTTTTCTGCGAGGATTTTCTTTCCGCCTGCTACAAGCTGTTCGCGTAGCTCTACGTCTTCAAAAAGGCGCGTTATTGCTCTTGCAAGAGCGTCCGCATCTCCTGGCGGCACAAGAAGACCACTCTCCTCGTGGTACACAGCCTCATTTGTGCCAGGAATATTGGTCGCCACCATAGGGATCTCCGCGGCAAAGGTGGTGAGGGCTGTGTGCGGTAGGCCCTCGTAGGTAGAGTTCAAGACATACACCTGTGATGTTTTGCGGATGTGCCAAGTCTCTGCACGAGAGACACGTCCAAGGAATTGGACGTGCTCGCCTAGTTGTAATTCAGAGGTAAGCTTCTTTAAGCTCACTTCCTCAGGTCCGTCGCCTGCGATAAGTAGTTTTATGTCAGGAAATTTTTCAAGCAGAAGGGCAACGGCGCGGATAATGCCATCTATACCCTTCCACTTCGTGAGGCGCGCCGTTGCAACAAGCTGATGCGGAGTGACACTTCCGACAAAGGGGAGAATCTCCGTTTTTTCAGAGGCATTATAGTTGACGACAAAATTTTCTTTTTTGATGCCGTAGGTGCGCACAATGGCTTCGCCAAGATATGCGGATGGAGTCGTGACGATATTTGTGTTGCGAAGTACAAATCCTTGGAGCGCCATAATCGCGCGTATATAAAGTGACCCTTCGGGCGCGGCTAAGAACTCCTCAAGCGGTTTCTTCGTCTCCTTGAGCTGTGTCGCACGCTCCCACGCCTCGTCACCAACAAATTTGAGCACGACAGGAACATTGCGGAGCTTTCCCACAAGCACCGATGGGAGTCCCGAGGCGACAGCGTTTTGTACGTAGATAACGTCAGCATCTTTTGCGACTTTGTAGAGAACCCAGAAAAACTTGAGGAGGCGAAGCGGGAGCGCGCGTCGCTTGTCTACCGTAATGAGCTTCGTGCCTGGCACCTTCTCTGAAGTGCTCGCATACGCCACAATAGTTACGGAATGTTTGTCTTTCAGTCGTTCGGCAAGCTCCTTTGTGTAGGTCGCGGGGCCACCAATTTCAGGTGGGTAAATCGGGGTCGCAAGTATGATTTTCACAGTCG
>CAYGEV010000037.1:0-5808 GCA_964349035.1 uncultured Candidatus Saccharibacteria bacterium | reverse complement strand
GTTCTTTGCGTTCTCTGCAGTAGCGAGGTCACCGTCGCGCATGCGGCGGTGGATCTCCACATATGCCTCTTCGACTGACTTCGCCTCGTCGTGGACGAGCGTTGCCTTGATAGCCGCGAGTGCAAGGGGATCCTTCGCGAAGTGCTTAGTGACAGCCTCGCCGAGGCCTCCACCGAAGACGGTGAGGAGCTGGGTGATTGGGAACTTGCGCTTGCGGTCAATCTTTACGAAGATTGCGCCGTCTGCTTCGGAGTTGATTTCAATCCACACACCACGTAGTGGAATAATCTTCGCGCCGAAAAATGGCTTACCACGGAGGAGTTCAGAGACAAAGAATGCACCGAAGGAGCGGGCGAGCTGGGGGACAATAGCGCGCTCCACACCAGAAACGATGAACGAGCCGTGAGGCGTCATCATCGGAATGTCCGTGAGGAAAATTTCCTGAGACTTCTCAGAACCAAAGGTCTTGTTGATGAGCTTCACCGTCACTTTGACGGGTGCCTCGTAGGTACGCATGTTCTCACGCGCAAACTCCTCATCAAACTTCGACTCGCCAACTTCAAAATCTTCGAAGCGGAGCTCGAACTTTTTGCCCGAGTAGTCGGTGATAGGTGAGAACTCCTTGAAGAGTTCTACCAACCCATCCTTCAGCAACCAGTCGAAAGACCCACGCTGGTGTCCAACGAGGTCGGGGAATGGAACCGACGGGGCCTGATATGCACCAAAAGTTTTTTGGACGATGTTCTTACGCATGTGGTTGGCGTGAAGTTAATAATTTATGTAGCGCTCCCCCTTCTTAAATATACAAATGCGAACGCACGGAAATAAATCCGCTCTCGCTATCGCGTTCATGTGTTTCCCTGTATGTGGTCCCCGCCCTCCAGTACTCAGTCGTATCTCACTCGTAAATGTATCAGACCCCGCCTTTTTCCGCAACCCCCTAAAACACGCTCTGGGGATAGTTAGGCGACCGCGTTTCGGAGCCTTTCGCGATGCGTGGTGATACAGGAAGAACAGCAGATGACCTTAGTTGAAGGGCGCACAGAGTCGTCGCTATAGAAATCCTCGCTCTTAGCGCCACAGAATACACATTCGCCTATTACTTCCCTATTTGGCGCCTCCACCACTGGCGTCGTCATACGGTTATCAAACACGAACAGTGAACCTTTGAAGTGGCGCGCGGGGAACTTCTGCATATACGTGTGGATACCGTCTTTGAGCTGAGCAATGTTCGTAAAGCCTTCTTTCTTTAGGAGGCAGGTCGCCTTCTCGCAACGGATGCCGCCTGTGCACACCGCTACCACCTTCTTGTCTTTGAGGTGCGCGATGCTCGCGAGCTTCTCGGGCAATTCGCGGAAGTTGCGGAGGTTTGGGTGCACCGTGTTTTCAAATGCTCCTACTGCTATTTCGTAGTCATTACGCAAGTCGAGCACGACGAAGTCCTCTCCCGAATCGTAGAGCGCTTGAAGTTCTTCCGCAGGCATCTCGTATGCGGTTTCCTTTGCAATATCAAATTCGCCTGCGCCGAGCGTCACCACCTCGTCACGCACCTTTATCTCAATCTTCGTAAACGCCTCTCCCGTACCCGCGCTTTCCTTAAACTTGAGGTCGCTGAAGCGAGAGTCGGAGCGAAGCGCGTCCTGATATGCCGTAATTGCCTCGCGCGTACCCTCAAACGTGCCGTTTATTCCCTCTTTAGCGACGAGCATCCGCCCCTTCAGCCCAAGCTCCTTCACCAACTTCTTCTGTGCATCACGAAAAGCCTCTGGATTCTCCAGTGGTACGAACTTATAGAAAAGAATAATCACGCATTCAGTCATGGCGAAAGTATAGCAAATTTCATATAGAAAAAGCGAAACGGCACATCCATGTGCCGTTCTCTAGTCTTTCGGAAAAAATCGTCCGTACCCACCGTGTTCTACGACGCGGAGCCTGAGTAGCGAGTTGTAGGTGCGATTAAGAGCGCCTAAGTGAGTATTTTCTGTCTGCACCTTCTTCGCAAGATATCGTAAATAGATCTCCGCAGACTCTTTAGTCATATCCTTCGTCCAATCCTTAATAAGAATTGGAAATTCATCGGTCAGCGATCGAGCAACTTCGAGAGCATGCAGGTCGAAACAGAAGCTCCTCGCCACACTCCAGTACCTAAGGCCGAACCAAGCAAGGGCCATGCTCGACAAAACGTACGGGATTAAAGGCAAGTAGGAAAACTCTGGAAGGAGCATTTCCACGATAATGAAGAATAGTGACAACGTGAGCCACTGCAACAACAGAAGTTCCAGATGTATCGCTGAAGATACTGGATCCGGATTCCCAGTTGCTGTCATCCAATCTTTTTTAAGGAAAGGAGGAAGCTCTCCAATAATCCACAGATGTCCCAACGTTCTTACTGTAAGCATAACTAACTCCTATATCTTAGTAATTGCCCGTTCGTGGGCGTATAAAGAGAAGCTTTCGTGCTTCAGATTATACAAGCTCATTTTAAGACGAAACGAACTGTATATTTACTATAACACAACCCTCGTTTGTGCGCAAGGGCTGTGTAGCAAGGTGTCGCCTTGCTACTTTTTCGCGCGCCACTCGTCAATTTTGGCGTGGTGGCCGGTTTGAAGGACTTTTGGGACGCGGTAATTTTTCGCTTTGTATGAAATAGTTTCTGGGCGCGTGTAGACCGCGCTTGAGGCGATACGACGTTCCTCTACTGATGCGTCTTTACCAAGCACGCCAGGGATTCGGCGCGTCATCGCGTCTATCATCGCCATTGCAGGAAGCTCACCGCCTGTATACACCGCCTCGCCCACCGCAAACTCTTTGAGCGTGCCGAGCGTCTTCAACATTTTCTTCGCGCGCTCGTCTATTCCCTCGTAGCGTCCGCAAACAAAAGCAACATCGCTAAACTTGAGAAGTGCGTCCGCATCTTTGTTGGTGAATTGCTTTGCACTTGGCGAGAACCAAACGATCACAGATCGATTGCCCTTCGTAGCCTTGGCGGAGTAGGGCTTTTTCGATTTAAACGCCGCTTCAACTGCCTTTACTACAGGCAAGGCTGACATCACCATGCCGGGCCCGCCACCATAGGGCTTTTCATCCACTTTTTTATAGCCCCGCGCAGAACCCGTGACGAAGTCGCGTGGATTCTGGTAGCTAACGAAAATCTTCTTCTCTGTGCGAGCGCGCCCAAGTATCGAGGTCGAGAGATACGCGTCGCACGCTTCCGCAAAGAGCGTAATCAAGTGAAACTTCATGGCGTATCAAAAAGAGATTCTCTACCCTCTACCGGCTCTTCTACCTTGAAACCAACTCTAATTTGATGCTTAGCGCCTACAACATGAAGAAGCGGGCGAAGTACCTCTCTTGCAAATTTACCCTCCTTTCCTATTACTCTACCCATATCATCTGGGTGTACCGTAAGACGAAGAAGTACTCCTGTGGAGTCGACTGTACGTGTAACGACAACACTTTCTGGGTGCGCAACAATCGCACGTATCACGTACTCAAGAAATTCCTTTTCTGGTTCGATGGGATTCATAGGAGTCCCGCCGTAGGCGGGAAAGTTATGCGGCGGGAGTCTCTTCGGCTACAGGCTCTTCTCCGACGCTTGCGGTCGGAGAGCCAACCTCGGGCGTCGGCGCTGCAGGCACTGCCTCTGCGACAACTTCTGCTTCTGTAGGCGCGGTTACTTCTGCGACCGCCTCAGCAACAATGGGGGCCTTCTCTTCTACCACGGGCTCTGGCTTCTTCTCAAGAATCTTCTTTGCGATCACGTTTATCTTCTTGCCTTCAATAACACCCTTAGAAATGAGGAGATTGTGAATAGAGTCCGTTGGCTGTGCGCCCTTCGCTATCCAGCCTTTCACCGCCTCTGCATCAAGAGTCATTTCCTTGCTGTGTGGGTTGTATGTGCCAAGTTTCTCGACGATACTCCCTGCCTTTGCAGATCGCTCCTTCTCAAGCACCACAATACGAAAAGCGCTGTCGTTCGTACGACCGGTGCGCTGAAATCGAATCATCAACATAGTGGAGACACTATAGCAGAAGGCGTAAAATATTGCTAGAGTGTAGGAAATGCCCGCAGATCTCCACGAAGGCCCTATCACCATGACCCGCAAGGGCTTTGGGTTCTTCTCCATGGGTGAGGGCTCTGAAGACCTCCTTATCCCGCCCCAATTCACTAATCACGCGCTCGCGGGCGACATCGTCAAGGTGGAGCGCATCGGCGTGTACCAAGACCCGACCTCTCGTATGCCGGGGCGCGAAGCAGGAAAGGTGGTAGAGATCGTCTCGCGAGCGCGCGAGACGTTTGTAGGGACGCTTATTGAAGAAGATGGTCTGACGCTCATGTCGCCAGACTATAAGAAAATGTACGTTCCTTTGGTGATCCTAGACCGCGAGAATGCTGCGATCGGTGACAAAGTTCTCGTGCGTCTCGGCGCATGGGCCGCTGACAAAGAATATCCTCTCGGAACTATCGAAGAGGTGATTGGAAAGGCGGGTGTACACGAGACCGAGATGCGCGCGCTCGCGCTTGGTCAAGGGTTCTCGCCAGAATTCCCTCCAGGGGTTGTCGCAGAGGCAGAGCGCCTCGAGCGAGAGGGTGCGAAGATACTCGCAGAAGAAGTGGTGCGCCGAATTGCCAAGAACCCGAAGGCAGATTTTAGAAATGTACCGACCTGCACCATTGATCCTATTGACGCAAAAGATTTCGACGACGCACTTTCTGTGCGCGCGAAGGACGGTGGGAAGTTCGAGGTGAGCATTCACATCGCTGACGTCTCTTTCTTCGTAAGGCCTGGCTCGCAACTCGATAAGGAAGCCGTCGAGCGCGCAACAAGCGTGTACCTGGTTGACCGCACTATCCCGATGCTCCCGGAAATACTCTCGAACAACTTCTGCTCGCTCGTGCAAGGGCAAGACCGTCTGTCTGTCTCCGCAGTATTCACACTCGACAGCGAGGCGAAGGTTGAGAATGTGTGGTTCGGCGAGACGGTTATCCACTCGGCGCGTCGTTACACCTACGAGGACGCCCAGACCACGCTCGATACAGGAAGTGGCGACATCCACACTGAGCTCTCTACCCTTCTGAAGCTCTCCAAGAAGATCCGTGCGCGCCGTGGCGCTAAGGGCGCAATCGAATTTGATACACCAGAAGTAAAAATCGAGCTCGACGCAGAGGGTAAGCCTGTCGCGATACGCCTCAAGGAACGCAAGGATACTAACCTGATGATTGAGGACTTCATGTTGCTCGCGAATGAAGCGGCGGCGACGCACTTGGCGAAACTTACGGAGAAAGGCGGTAGCAGATTCTTCTCGCTCTATCGCGTACACGACGCGCCAGATCCCGATCGTATCGAGAGCCTCGCGCACCTGCTCAACATCATGGGCTACCACCTTACGGTGGCGGGCAACGGTAAGGTAACCGGCGCCGCCCTCAATGCACTCATGGCACAAGTGAAAGGCAAGCCCGAAGAATATTTGATAAAGACCGCAACACTCCGCTCGATGAGCAAGGCGGTCTACACCACGAAAAATATTGGCCACTTCGGGCTCGCGTTTGAGTTCTACACCCACTTCACCTCCCCTATCCGCCGTTACCCCGACCTCGTCATCCACCGTCTCCTGAAGTCCTTTGCGCACGGTGAGCAGGTGAGCACGGAAGAGATGCAGGGTTTCAACGCGCTCGCGGTACACGCCTCTGAGCGCGAGGTTTCTGCTTCAGAAGCCGAGCGCGATTCTATTAAGATGAAGCCGGTTGAATTCCTCTCGACACGCATTGGCGAGGTATTCGACGCGGTCGTTTCTGGGGTGACG
>CAYGEV010000036.1:0-6030 GCA_964349035.1 uncultured Candidatus Saccharibacteria bacterium | reverse complement strand
GATTTGAATACACTTGAATACCTAGACGGGAAGACGGCAAAATTGTTAGAAATGGCTGACGAAGAGCTCCGGAAGCTTGGGGAGGCGGGTAAAAAGAAGAGGGAAGAGAGGGAAGATGAAGAGTTGCATAAAATCCTAGAAAAACATCACGTTTGCTAGCGTTACACATGAAACGACATATGGCTTATAGTAAGGATAAAATACAAAACCGCCCTTGTGGTGGCCAGAAGCAAAAAGAGCAAGAGGAATTGTGCTTCCAACCCGATAAAAGTGGGCGGTTTGTGGTAGACGTTTAGAGGGAACGTGCCTGGTGTTATTCGCGAATCGTCGCGGACGTGGGCAGCTTCCTAGAAACTATCTGTTGTTGAGTGCGGGGGACTCTTATGGAATGATCAAGAAAGAACAATCTCCCTGTAGTTAAGATAGTTTATCTAAAGGACACTGTAAAGGACACCCTGTGGACAACTGTCCTTTATGCATTCTTTGCAAGATTCCAAAGCACCATGAAGAAATTTTTATAGTCTCTTGCCACCACCTCAGACTTTATGACGTACACCAGTGGGGGAGTGAGGAAGCTAAAGAAGAGAACGGTATTTTGACGGACAACCAAGTGCGTTACTCCTTGAGGCATATCTTTCATAAAACGAAATTCTTGATTGGGGAGAATCCCAATAGATTTTTTATACTCCTCTGCTTCATTAGCGCTTCCTAGATATCGAACATGAATCTTTTTTCGATTCTTTTCTTCAAGGTACTCTTCTAGATAATCTCCCATAACCTCTCTAAAACCTTTAGCTTCGCCACCGATGATAAACTCCTCGCCCCCTTCTTCGCTTTCATACGCATAATCCATCTCATATGACTGGATTTGTTGCGCTCCTTGGAGTACCTCAAAATCCTGATCGTTATGGACGGCGCTTATCTTATTTAGATCTTGCACAAGGTCGCTTGCCGCGATACTGCGCTTCCTTGTTATCTTCTCAATCTCAAGAGGGGAGAACGCTTTATATTTCTTATGCCTTCCAAAGGCAACAGACTCTACAAGTCGGAGAGTAAGAAGCCTTCCAAGTGCGATATAAACATACTGGCGGTGTAGTCCGGTGCCGACGGCTATCTTGGATCCGCCACTCTCACCCGTTTTCTGGAGCAAATATAGATACACCTCGGCCTCTGGGCGAGAGAGACCCCATGCTCTAAGCTGGTCCATAAGCGGGCTATTTTCTCCTGACTGTTTTTTAAGTGTCATATATATAATGACAGTATATCAATATAGGTATATTTTGCAAGCACTTCTGTAATAAAAGTATGTCAGACTATGTATTGACAGTATGCTTGCTTAGTGCTATTCTAATATCAGAAGGTTCAGCGCAAACTAGAGGCACGAGCCGAAGGCGTTTGGGCAGAGGAGATCCTATGAACGTAGCTATAGAAATTCAAGGAACGAAAGATGTCATCATTCCGGCGATGAGAGGTATTAAATTACCCTCTTTCAGAAATGGCGAAGGATTTGTTTATTCTCAAGCATTGGAAAGTGCGTCTGAGGTCTTGGAACGGTCAAATCTTCCAGACGATCTGCCGTATGAGTTCAACTGTAGTGATAGCGTGGCTAAACTTTCAGTAGTGAAAGGCGACAAAAAAGTCGAGCTCTTCTCTATTTGGTTCGACACTTTCACTCCAGGGAGGTGTGGGGGTACCTGTAGCGGGTATGTGCAACAGGAGATCTTCACCCCGATGCACCGCACCCTGGAAACTCTCAAGCAGTTATTCGGGTAGAAGAAAATAGAGAAAGTTGGGAAGAGTCCGCTCGAGTGAAGTTCTGGGGTAATAGCCGGATATAAGCTCGGGTGAGGACGCGGGTATGAGGTAAGGTGGTGGAAATAACTCATATCCTCGTGTGCAAGCACGACGGCAAGGTCAACGCCGATAATGACTACCACTAACAGTAGTAGAGCGCGACTTCGGTCGCGCTTTTGTTTTTTAAGAAAGAGTTATCGAGACGGGGCAATAGTCGATGAAAACAAGCAAATATGGTATACTAAGCTTATGAAAAACACCTCCCGAGGATACACGGTTGGTCGTAGTGCATTCGCTAAAATAAGCGCGGTTGAGGGTATTCGTTTGACGAAAGAGATGGAGAGGGATTTCCGCCTGTTTGAGCACAAGGGACTTTCTGCCAAGGGTCGCCGACAGGAGATAGTAAAAAAGTACGCGCGATAACTGTGTATGTACGATGCGGTAAACGATCCGTATTGTTACGAGGGCACGACCGCTCTAAAAAACTTTCCCGATATTCAGAACCAAGATGCACTCGATGCCTTTGAGGCGATTATGACCGCCCAACGTTCTGATGAACCTCTTCCGAAGGGGAGGATGGGCGTGGCGCAGTATCGCGCTATCCACCACCATTTGTTTCAAGACATCTATCCATGGGCTGGAGCATATCGCACCGTCCGCATAGGAAAGGGAGGAAGTGCCTTCTGCTATCCGGAGCATATATCGGGAGAGATGCAAAAGTTATTTGACGATTTGAGGCATCAAAAATATCTGAAAAATCTTTCGCCAAGCGATTTCGCCGTCCGCGCGGCGCGATTCCTTTCCGAACTCAATGCCATTCATCCATTTCGCGAGGGGAACGGCCGAACACAAGTTGCACTCCTCTTGCTTCTTGCGAGCCACGCAGGACATCCTCTTGATACGAGCAAGTTAATTCCAAAAAGATTCCTCTCGGCGATGATTACAAGTTTTGAAGGCGATGAGAGGCCTCTTGTGTCTGAACTAAACCGCCTGATTGCTTAAGAAAGCGTTATTGAGACCGGGCAGTGGTCGGAACCAAGGATGTCGGGGTGGATTTCGGCAGATTCGATATGCTTTTTGAGAGAGGCGCTTACGAAGATGTAATCAATACGCCAGCCGACGTTCCGTGCACGAGCGTTGCTCCAAGCACTCCACCAGGTGTATTTCTCTGTGGCAGTAGGGTAGAGGAGGCGGAAGGTATCTATAAATCCTGCGGAAATAATATTGTCTATTCCCGAACGCTCTTCCGCTGTATATCCGTGCTCACCTTCGTTTTGCTTCGGGTGCGCGAGGTCGATGGGGGAGTGGGCGACGTTTAAATCTCCGCAAAATACTACGGGCTTTTCTTCTTCAAGTCGTTTCATATATTCCAGAAACGCTGGGTCCCACTGCGTGTGGCGCAGCGGTAGGCGAGATAGATCGTCTTTAGAATTTGGGGTATACACTGACACAACGTACATACTTCCCGTATCTACTGTCGTGACGCGACCCTCCTCGCTTGGGTTGCCGTAGTCATCCGCGTCAAGTTTGTATTTCTGTACCAAATCTTTAGGCAATCCGAACAGAACATTTGTTGGTGCCTGTTTGCAGAAAATAGCGGTGCCGCTATACCCCTTCTTCTTGGCAGACGACCAATATTCCTCGCAGTCGGGAAGATCCAGCGGGGATTGGCTCTGCTCGGCTTTAGTTTCCTGCAAGCACAAAATGTCGGGTTTAATTTTTTTAATGAACGGCATAAACAATCCCTTATTGTGTACCGCCCGTATTCCATTCACGTTCCACGACACGATCTTCATGAGGGTATTGTACCTTGCGCGCCCGCAATACAAAAAAAGAAAGCTAGCAGTGAGTTGCTTGACATAGTAGAGCGGAAGCAATACTTTCAAATTAGTCAGCACTCAATTCTTCAGATGAATTATGGGAGCACATTATGTATTTGTTTAATAGAAGGTATCCGTCATTTTGCGGACCACTACCACTCATGTCTATCCAGCTTCACTCCGGTGAAGAAGTGCTAGCCATAGACTTGCGAGGCAATAAAGATGCTGTCTGGTTGCGAGCAAGCTATGCAAAGAACGGACGACTGGCCTTTTCTATTAGAAAGGGATCCAATCCAGCAAGGAAAGATATGATTATTGGTAGGATAAGCGATGGCGGAGAGGTGTCGATTAGTCGGCACGAAGGCGTGCTTGTGTTCAAGGACGACAATTCTGCAATGGCTGGGCCAATGTGCCTTACGCCGAGAGAAAGAATAAGTAGAATAATTCTTCCTGAACAAATCGTTTTTAGCTGGCCAGGGAGGATAGAAATAAATCGGAAGAGAGTTGACGACCTTGTTCCAAAAGAAAATGGTGCCACCCTCTCTTTCCCTGAGTTAGTGAACCAAGTTTAGCCGCCCCCTGGGCGGTTTCTTTTTGTCTAGCGATTCTTGCCGTGGAACTTTTTGTGGATCTCGCGCAGGTGCGCGTCGGTGACGTGTGTGTAGATTTGTGTGGTGACGATCGAGGAGTGGCCGAGGAGCTGTTGGACGGAACGGATGTCCGCGCCGTTGCTTAAGAGATCAGTAGCGAAGGCGTGGCGGAGCGTGTGTGGCGTGACCACACTTGTGATGCCCGCAAGCGCGACATACGTCTTTAAGTGGCGCTGGATATCGCGTGGTGTGATGCGGTGGAGCGCCTTCGGCCTGCCGTCTACAAAGAGTGCCTCCTCCATATCTTTGCGCGCTTTCAGGTATTTACGCACGCACTCCTTGGCTTCTTCTGAGAGGAAGACGACGCGCACCTTCTCGCCCTTGCCGCGCACCGAGAGCTCGTCGCGGGAGAGGTCGATGTCGACGTTGAGCGCGCAGAGCTCGGAGATGCGTAGCCCGGTGGAGAAGAGAAGTTCTAGAATCGCCTTGTCGCGCAGATATGGAAGTGCTTTCTCTGGGTCTTTCTCTTTTGCGAGCGCGTCAGCGGGCGCGCTCATAAGTCGCGCGAGCTCGGCAGGAGTAATAAGGTCGAGGTGTCGCTCGGGGAGCTTGGCGAGCTCTATCTTCTCGGGAGAGATGGCGGGAATGTCGCGCTTGCGCAGGAACTTGAGGAACGCGCGGAGCGCGATCATGTAGTAATTCTGCGTCCGACGCTTCATAGAATCACTTCCCGTACCTCTCTGTCGGTTGAGCCAGAGGCGGAACTCGCGAACACTCTGCTCGGTAATGTCGCCCACAGAGGCGATTTTCATTTGCGAAATGAAGCGAGTGAGATACCTATCATAATTCTCAATGGTTTTCACTGCGCGCCCGCGCTCAATCTCCAAGTTTTCTAGGAATTGCCTCTTTGCCTCTTCTGCTTTCATCCCACCAGTCTATCACCCAAGTGCGCACAATATCGTGGCTATATAAAGTCTTTGATATTATCCATCACATTAGAGTCACCGGTGTTTTCAGATGGTTGGTGTATAAGTCTTATAACTCCTCTCACCTCCTCGCTCAGAGAAGAAAGATACTCGGTCATTTCTTTAATAGCGTCTGAACGCTCGCTCTCCGGAAGCAGGTCAATCTGTTGTTTGAAGGTGTCGACAATACGCTGCGCTTTTTCAGTGAGCTGTGGCATAGGTGTCTAATCTGTCACGCAAGATCTCAAGAGCTGTCTCTGCTTCAGGGGGCAGGTCACTCGAGGAACCGATAAGCTCACTCAACAAGGAGATACTTCCGAGGAAGTCAGCTTTAACCACCTCAAAGGCGAGGTGAGGGTCTGTTTCTTGTGAGTTGTGGCTCTCGATTCCCATATGGGACTAGTATACACCACTCAAGTGGCACAAGAGCCCTACTGCGCTAAAGCTACGAAGGGCGAAAATCCGCAAGCCGTAGTGATTACACGAGGCTTGCGGATTTTCGCAAGGCGTGGTAAGGTAGAAACACATGCTTACCACTAAGAAAAAGGCAACAGTTATCAAGGCTATTGCCCGACATGACACTGACACCGGCTCGCCGGATGTGCAGGTCGCTCTCCTTTCTAAGCAGATTGACGAGCTCGCGAAGCACCTTAAGAAGAACCCAAAGGATTTTCATTCCCGCCGAGGGCTTCTCCAGATGGTTGCTGACCGCCGTTCGCATCTCCGATACCTTGAAGTAAACAACAAGCGTAGCTACAACGCGGTTATCAAGAAACTAGGGCTTAAGAAGTAAGGAGGCGCGCCCCGAAGGGGCGCGCTCTAGTGGTATCATAAGAAGGGTTCGTTTATTTTTATAATTTT
>CAYGEV010000035.1:0-6335 GCA_964349035.1 uncultured Candidatus Saccharibacteria bacterium | reverse complement strand
GATGGTGGAGAGTGACATCCCGGTCGTCCTCTACGAATCTCCCCACAGAGTATTAAAGTTGCTCAAAGAACTTGTGCAACACCAGGTGTTGCACATTGTGATAGCTCGCGAACTCACGAAGATGCATGAGGAGGTTGTAGATGGTTCTCCTGAAGAGGTGCTCGCGCATTTTACTATCCACCCCGATACTATACGTGGAGAGTTTGTCGTTATTGTTGAAGCACACTAACGACACATCAAGGTTTAACCTTGCTGACGGTCGCATAATACTCCATTGCCTCTATCAACATCTCTTTGAGATTTGGCTTCCTTTCATAGAGATCCATAACTGATGGATTAATAAGTACTTTTTCTACACGATCATTTCCGAGAAAGTCTGGAAGACTAGAGTACCGATAATCTAGGAGTCTTTGCTCAATGTGCGACACGTCTGATACTCCGTATTTCCATCTCGTATCAAACAATTCAGCAGGATTAAGGTGGACATAGGAGACCAAATGTTTGAAGTATCGGTCATCAGGAACATGTTTTGATTTGAAGCTTCCAGCAAAAAGCGCTCCCGTACGCTCTTGCTTCTTATTGAAGTACATCGTATACCCGGTGCATACTTTTTGCATAAAACGTGCGATGCCGCCGGACACAGTTTCTTTGAGCACAAAATGAAAATGGTTTGGCATAAGACAGTATGCACCAATTATCACAAGAGGTTCTCCTCGCTCAAAAACGTTGTTTTGAATTGTTGCGGAGAGTGTCGAGGCCTTAAGATTTGAGATATGAACAGGGGACGAGCCATTACTTGCGTACATTGTTAACAAGAAGCGATCATAATCCCTCCCCGTCTCAAAAATGCGTCTTTTATCGACACCGCGGTTATAGCAGTGATACCACTCATCATCACCGAAAGGTGGTCTCGTAGGCATATGTCTATTGTACTCCATTTATCAAGGTTTAACCTTGATATTAACAGCTGGATCAATATCGGTGTGATACACTGTACTCAATGTCTCGCGCAAGTACACTAATCCTTTTTGGAATTCTGATTATCCTCGTGCCTTTTTCTGGGCTTCCTATCTCATTGCGCACAGCGCTCACTGTTCTGTTTGGGCTTGTTGTATGCGGGATGGGTATCTCGTTTCGCGCACGCGACGTGGTGCGCGCGCAGCCAGAAGAGCCACCCAAAACAGCTCAATAGATTTTAATATATGCAAAGCCCTGCGCACTTGTGCGCAGGGCTTTGCTATACCCCATGAGATAAAGTTCACATCAACACCCCAGCAGTACTCTCAAGGTATCTCACGGGGTATACTACAGATGATGGAAAATCCAGAGCGCATTACGTATTTTGCGGCAACCGATGCGCGCGGGAAGAACATTCCTTTTGGTATTAAAACCAAAGACCGTGACCGCCATATGTACGTCATCGGCAAAACGGGGATGGGTAAGTCGACCCTACTTGAGAATATGGCGATTCAAGATATCCGTAATGGAGAAGGGCTTGCGTTTATCGACCCGCACGGAGGTACTGTCGAGCGCATTCTCGACTACATACCCAAAGAGAGAGTGAAGGATGTAGTGTACTTCGCCCCCTTCGATCTCGACAACCCTATCGCTTTTAATGTGATGGAAGACGTGGGGTACGACAAGCGCCATCTTGTGGTGTCGGGCCTCATGGCAACCTTCAAGAAGATATGGGAAGACGCGTGGAGCGCGCGTATGGAATACATTCTTACCAACACACTCCTCGCACTTCTTGAGTATCCAGACGCAACGCTCCTTGGCGTGAACCGTATGTATACCGACAAGGACTACCGCAATAAAGTTGTGGACAACGTGAAGGACCCAGTGGTGAAAGACTTCTGGACGAAGGAATTTGCGAACTACGGCGACCGGTATACGCAAGAGGCGACCCCCGCCATTCAAAACAAGATTGGACAATTTACTGGTAACCCACTCATTCGTAATATCATCGGACAGCCCAAATCATCGTTTGACATTCGTACGATGATGGACGAGAAGAAAATACTCATCATTAACCTTTCTAAGGGCCTTGTCGGAGAGACAAATATGCGACTTCTCGGCTCGATGCTTACGACGCGCCTGTTCTTGGGAGCGATGAGTCGCGCAAACCTTTCTGCACAAGAGATTTCGAAGAGCCCGCACTTTTATTTTTATGTAGACGAGTTCCAGAACTTTGCCAATGAGACCTTCGCAGAGATTCTTTCTGAAGCGCGCAAGTATCGTCTTAACCTTATTATCGCGCATCAGTATGTTGAGCAGATGGAAGAGGAGGTGCGTGATGCTGTGTTCGGGAACGTTGGTACCACGGTCGTGTTTCGTGTGGGCCCCTTTGACGCTGAAGTGCTTGAGACTATCTTTTTGCCCAAGTTTACGAAAGAAGATATTGTGACACTCGATAAACGTCAGGTGTATTTGACGCTTATGATAGATGGCGTTGGTTCGGCACCGTTTTCTGCAATTACTATTCCGCCTATTGAGGCTCCTCCCGTCTCGTACCGAGAGCAGGTTATCGAAGCGTCGCGCGCTCAGTTTAGCGCCAAGAGAGATGGCGTTGAGAAGAAGATCATGGACGAATTTGCCGAGAGTATTGCCGCTCCTGTCCCGTTTGACGCTAGGATGCGCAGACGCCCACCAGCCCTTTCTCGCCCCCCTATGCCCCAACGCGCGCCTCTCGTGCCGACGGCGCTCCCACGGCCCCCAAGGGCCGAAATACGGCCTTCTACACCCATTTTAACCCCTCCGCCAGCCATTCGTCCATATACTCCGCCTGTCCGTCCGGCGCCGATATTGCGTAGAGTGGTTGAGAGCACTTCTGCTCCTGTCGTACACCTACCACAGCGAGAAGCGCCGAAGACGCCAGAAGATCTAAAATCAATCTTGCGCGCAATGACGATAAAAAGCGGAGATGAAAAGCAGAAAATAAAAATCGAACAACAAGGATCTCTGAAGGGAGCTCTGACCGAAGTGCTTGAGAAGAGCAAACAAGAAGAACAGAAACCATTTGAAGTTCCTGAAGAAACGTTGCGTACGATATTTAAAAACGACCCATAATTACAAACTATCGTATGTATCGCACTGGACTCATCGCTCTTACACTTCTTTTCTTGCCTTCATTTGCTCACGCAGAGTTAATAAATATAAACATCGCAGACGCGGTACTTCTTGATACGCTTCCCGGCATTGGCCCAACAAAAGCAAATGCGATCATTGATTATCGCACGATGCACGGACCTTTCACCAAGATTGAAGATATCCAAAATGTAACGGGCATTGGTCCAAGTACGTATGCGGATATTGCCCCACTCATTACAGTTGGTACAGCACCACCTCCAGACGATTCACCCGAGCCACCAACCCCACCCGAGCCACCACCCTCTCCTGCTCCTACAGAATCTAAATCAAGTGGGACGAGCGGCGGGCCGGCCGAATACCTCATCATTCCGAAACTATACATTCGTAACGTTGACGATAGGACCGTGTCGGTAGGTGCTGATACAGTATTTTCAGCCAAGGTATATGACGATAAGAGCAATCGGCGCGACGACGCTGTAGTTACCTGGACATTTGGCGACGGGACACGTCGCACGGGCATGAGTGTCTTGCACGCTTATTATGCTCCTGGAGAATATATTGTGATTGTAAGAGCAAAAACATCTGAGGGTGCTGAGACAGAGACAGAGGTCGTGGTAACTGCAAAGGATGCGCGGGTGCGCATTACAAAAGTTTCTTCTTCTGGCATTACCATCTCAAATAGCGACACGCGACCACTTGATTTGTCTGGATGGAGAGTTTCTTCTGGAGAGAGTGAGTATCGTCTCCCAGAAGATACTCTGATTTTGGGAGGGAAGACGATTCTATTGCCGAATCAGGTCCTCGGATTTCAAATCTTTAGCTTGGCAACACTCTTTTTTCCAAATGGAGAGATTGCAGATCAATATCCGAGCGCGCCTGTTCAGGGAGTACAGAGCACACAGGCACAAGCGCCAGTTGTGTCGGCCCAAAAGACGACACCTGTCGCACCGGCCACAGAAGAGATTTCGTTAGCCACGGAACGCTCTCTTGCTGGCGTTGGTGCTGTACTGGGTGAAGAACCACTTGAAGCAGAATCCTCATCTCCACTCGTTTCTCCGTGGGTTATTGGGCTCTTTGGCGTCATACTTCTTGCTGGAGCCGCTTTTATCTTCCTCTGATATACTAGCGCTATGGAACAGAAACTTGTCCTGGTGACGGGAGGTGCTGGCTTTATTGGCTCGCACTTGTGCGAGCGCTTGGTTAAGGACGGACACAAAGTTATCTCGCTTGATAACTATTTTACTGGTTCTAAGGAGAATCATGTTGTGGGCGTAGAATATCGCGATGGGCATACGAAAGACATTGAAAAACTTGTTCCAGAAACTCCAGACCTTATCTACCACCTCGGCGAGTATTCGCGTGTAGCGAAGAGTATTGAAGAACCAAACTTGGTGTGGGATTTGAATATGATGGGTACCTTTGCTCTTCTTGAATATTGGCGCAAGCGAAATGGTACTAAGCTTGTCTACGCGGGCTCATCTACCAAGATGGCGGTTCCTCGCCCCGAAGGGACTGCAGGACGCGATCTCTCGCCATACACGTGGGCGAAGGCCTCTAACACAGAGCTTGTGCGCAACTACGGCCACTGGTACGACCTCCCGTACTCTGTAGCGTATTTCTACAATGTATACGGCCCGCGCGAACAAGCGGGGGAGTATGGTACGGTGATAGAAATTTTCAGACAGAAAATGCTTGCAGGGGAGAAACTGCCGGTACGAAGTCCGGGCACACAAGAGCGTATCTACACACACGTTACAGACACGGTGGACGGGTTGGTGTTGATTGGTGAGAAGGGTGGGCGAGATGAGTACAGTATCGCAGCGAAGGAGAGCTACCCAATACTTGCTGTTGCAGAGATGTTTGGTACAGACATAGAAATGCTTCCTGAGCGCTCCACGAGCCGTCCTTCGGCGGCTCTCGATACCGATGCAGAGAAAATAAGAGCCCTTGGTTGGGAGCAGAAACACACACTCGAGGAGTACATTAAGGAGGTAAAGGGTTCGTCATAAGGACATGAAAGATATGCTCGACAGCACGATGAAGCATCGAATTCTTATATTCTCGCTTGCGTACTACCCTAGTAATGTGAGCGGTGCAGAGATAGCGATAAAAGAAATCACCGATCGAATTGCGCCAAGTGATATCGAGTTTCACTTGGTCACCCTCCTCTTTGATCGCACAGCACCAAGAGAAGAGAAGATAGGGAATGTGCACATACACCGAGTTGGTTTTGGAGGCGCGTATCTCTCAAAAGTATTGTTTATTAAACTTGCGGCGCTTAAGGCACGAGCGCTTCATAAGAAACTTCGGTTTGACGCTGTTTGGGCGATGATGACATATATGCTCTTGCCTACCGTGTTATCTAAGGCGCTTGGAGTACGCATCCCGCACATCCTCACGCTTCAAGATGGGGACTCATACGAGAAAGTATTTAAGCGGTGGTTTATTCTTCCGTTTCTTCCGATTCTCGATGCTGGATTTCGTAGTGCAAAGATCGTGCAAGTAATTTCAACCTATCTTGCGACGTGGCCACCCCTTCGTGGCTACAAAGGTGTGGTGGAGGTGATTCCAAACGGTGCATCGCTCCAATCAGGAGCGGTTATTCCTGAATCAGAAATCGAAGACCTTAAACACGCGCTCGGCAAAAAAGAAGGCGAGGTATTTCTTGTCTCCGTATCACGTCTTGTACATCAAAAAGCGATAGACATTATTATCCGCGCCACGGCACTCTTGCCGAAACACATTCGCTACATCATCGTGGGCGAGGGAGAGGAGCGCCAAATGCTCGAGAATCTTGTGCGAGAACTCGGGCTCGAAGAGCGCGTCACGTTCGTTGGAAACGTGGACAGAAGTATGACCGCGAAGTACCGCAAGGCGTCAGATATTTTCGTACTTCCAAGCCGCTCCGAAGGGCAGGGTATTTCATTTGCTTCAACCATGGTCGCTGGGCTCCCTATTGTTGCAACGCAGGAGGGCGGTATCGCAGATTTCCTTTTTGATGCGAAGCGCAACAGAGATAAACCGACAACAGGGTGGGCGGTAGATAAAGATTCTCCCGAGCAGATAGCAGAGGCAGTGCAGAACATTCTCGCGAATCCAGAGCAAACGAAGAAAGTGGTAGCCACCGCTCTACAGTTCGCTGTAGATAACTTCGATTGGGACAATATCGTCAAAAATATGCGCGAGCGCGTCTTTGCACAAGCATTTGCAGAATAAGTTAAGACGTGCTATAATACACGTATAAA
>CAYGEV010000034.1:0-6471 GCA_964349035.1 uncultured Candidatus Saccharibacteria bacterium | reverse complement strand
GCTCTACGAGGCCAAGACCTCTGAAGAGATCGTAAACGAGCAGACCTACACCTTCACCGACCGCGGCGACCGCCGTGTGACACTTCGCCCCGAGATGACACCAACCTTGGCTCGCATGGTCGCTGCGCGCCGTCGCGAGCTCCCGCTACCACTCCGTTGGTTCTCTATCGGCAATCGTTTCCGCTATGAGCGCCCGCAACGCGGGCGCCTACGCGAGTTCTATCAGGCCGATGTAGATATTGTTGGGCTCCCCGAGGGCGAGGCAGATATTGAGATCGTGCGCTTGGCGTCAGCAATCATGATAGGTTTTGGCGTATCTGAAAAAGACTTTACTATCCGTATCAACTCAAGACCTCTTCTAAATGCCGCATGCGCTGCAATAGGCCTCACTGCAGAAAAAACTCAAAACTATCTACGTTTTCTCGATCGAAGATCGAAAATGACTCAAGAAGAGTTTGTGACTGCGACAGGCATAGTAAGCGACCAAGATCCTCTTGCAATAATTGAAAATCCAGGATCATTCACTGATGTAACGCTTGAAAAAAACAAATTACTTGATCGCATCGCTACATTAAATACCTTGGGGGTAACAAATGCTGTCTTCGACCCACATATCACTCGCGGATTTGACTACTACACTGGTATGATTTTCGAAGTCTTCGATACTGACACAGCGAACACTCGCTCGCTATTCGGGGGCGGGCGTTACGATGGGCTCGTCGCACTCTTCGGTGGTGAGCCGATTCCAGCTATCGGCTTCGGTATGGGAGATGTCACGCTAACAGACTTCCTTGATACTCATGGGGTTGATATTGAGAGCATAGACGCACCAGAGCTCTACGTAGGCACACCGTCTCCAAGCGACGCTCCTGTTGCACAAGCCCTTGCCGACACACTACGTAAAGAAGGCGTGCGCGTGTTTGTAAACCTAACCACCAAAGGGCTTGGCGACCAGATTAAAGACGCGGTCAAACGTAGCATTCCGTATTTTGTAGCGTATGGCTCTGAAGAAATTACGAGTGAGACTGTTCGTGTGAAGAATCTTGGAGCAAGTACAGAGGAGTCTCTTCCAACATCCTCCATTTCAGCACACCTACAATCGGGCAACTAATGCTATGCGTGCTATCACCTTCGACATAGAATCAATCTCAGACTCTATGGTCCGTGGACACGTTGATGTAAACGAGCAAGAACTTATCATCGTCGCTATCCATGATTCTCTAACAGGAGAATACTCATCGTATGTGAAAGAAGATCTTATAAAACTCTGGCCAATCATTGAGCGTGCGGATATGCTTATCGGATTCAACTCAAACAACTTTGATATCCCCCTCTTGAACCGCTACTATCCGGGCGACCTCACCCACATTCGCTCTCTTGATCTACTACACGAAGTCCAGCAGGTACTTGGTCGTCGCATCCGCCTACAGGCGCTAGCAGAAGCAACCCTTGGGCGAGGGAAGAAGGGTGACGGGCTCGCCGCGCAGGGGTGGTGGCGCGAAGGGAAAAAAGAAAAAGTGAAAGAGTATTGTATAGAAGATGTGCGTCTCACGCGTGAGCTCTACGACTTTGCACGCACCAATGGAATGCTGAAATATAAAGACCTTAGTGAGATGCGCGAAATCAAGCTAGACACTTCGCACTGGGAAACCACCGCTCAGGGCGGCTCTCCAACCCTCACTCACACACTCGGCCTATGAATTCCTCTAGAGCAACTATCCCGCTCGCTATCATCTTCGGTGGTATATGTGTGGCGGGGGCGCTCTATATCTCGATTCAAAAACAAGATGTCGTTGTAGACCTCTCACACATACCAACAATATCAACAGACGATCATATCTTAGGTAGCCCAACCGCAAAAGTGGTGGTGATAACTTATACTGATTTTGATTGTGCCTTTTGCAAAAACTTCCACACAGCGATGAATCAGATCGTAGCCCAGGCCGGAACAACAGGTGAGGTCGCGTGGGTGATACGCCAATTCCCTCTTACAGAAATACACCCAAATGCGCAATCGCATGCTCTCGCGTCAGAGTGTGCGGCACAAACAGGAGGAAATGATATGTTCTGGAGATTTGCCGACGCACTCTTTGCTGCTCAACCAGTACTTCCAAGAGAATACGGCACAATTGCAAAGTCTGTGTGGGTACAAGGAGATTCTTTTGCCTCATGCATTGCAAACCCAAATGAAAAGCTTGTGGCGCGAATAGAAAATCAGAGGGAAGATGTCCTTGCTCTCGGCGCTGGTGGAACCCCTTACTCCATTATTTTTGTTAACAATATACCAGTCGACGTGATGGAGGGCGGCTACTCCTACTCTGCAATTGAAGCAAAAATAAGAGAGGTGTCCCGCTAGCAACGGGAATACCTAAATTAGGTCGCGCTCCAGGCCGCTAGGCCAAGTCTAACTACCTAATTTAGGTATTCCCATTGCTCTGACAGAGGAAGCGGGGAGTGCTATGAAGAATAGTCTGGCCTGCCAGGCAAAGCCGGGACAGGAGACCCGAGGACTTTCTGAAGAGTACTCCCCGCTTCCTCTGCCTCCGCTTACTCCTCGGTCAATTCAAGGCGATAGATATCAAACGAGTTGTCGCCCTCGAACATGTCAGATGGGTTCGGGAGATATTTCCGCGCACGCATAATTTCTTCGGTAGCATCGTTAATAAGTCGCTCAAATACTTTAAAATCTTGTTTGTGGTTTTTGAAATCAATCACGTATCGCTTTAGCTGTGCTCCACCTCCAATATTTTTAGTCTTTTTGCACTCGTACACAATAAATCGCCGCACTGGCTTCCCATATAATTCTCGGACAGTGTAATAATTAAAAATCGCTTGAATAATAAATAACGATTTTGCTCCAGCGTTCTTACTAAAACTCGCCACAAACTTGTGGTCCACAATATCAACCGCGCCTTTCTGTATTGACGAGGTAACCACTAAATCCGAAATCGCTTTGATCGGCAGGAGAAGCCCGGGGACCTCTGCCATGCCCTTCACCTCAACCCCTAGTACCGTGTGGCGCGGAGCACGCGCCAAGTAGAAGCCGATGGCGCGTAGATAGTCAGCCTCCATCAGCTCCCGCTTCTTTTTCTTCGCTTTCTTCGTCTTCGCTTTGCCAAATTCTATCTCAAAATCTGCCACTTTGCGAATATATTCCAAACCTCTCTGTATGGATTCTTCCTTCGAGGCGCCCTTGTAATACTGCTCAAGAGCGAAGTGCCCTGCGCGCCCCACCGCCGCTGCAGGGGTCGACGGAGTGTCCTGTACCTCCTCCACGTATCGCTTGTACCAGGCAAGCGGATTCCGCAAAAACGCCATCAAGCTGGAGTGGCTCCAATGCTTTATCGGCGCCTTCTTTAATGCTTTTTTCTTCTTCCCTGCCATATGTACTCAGTATACCGCTCAAAACAAAAAGCCCGGAATCCCGGGCTTTTTGTTTTTAGTAACTCTTCAAATGACGGGCTTTGTCGTGGGTGCGGATTTTCTCCAGTGCTTTTGCTTCGATTTGGCGAATGCGCTCACGCGTGACGCCAAACTCCTTCCCCACTTCCTCCAGGGTGTGATAGATGCCGTCCATAAGCCCGTGACGCATCTCGAGTATCTTGCGCTCCTTGGCAGAGAGATCATCCAATATGATGCGCACCTGTTCGGTGAGTATACGCTCTGAAGATTCCTGTACGGGCGAAGGGATCTTGTCGTCTGGAATAAAGTCGCCAAGCGTGGAGCGGTCGTCGTCGTCTGAACCTACCGGGTTCTCAAGCGAGAGGGTGTCCTGATTAATCTTCTCAATCTGATAAATCTTCTCTGGCTCCACGCCCATCTCAACCGCAATCTCCTCTGGCTGTGGGTCGCGCCCGAGCGCTTGCGCGAGGCGGCGCGACACCTGCTTGTACTTCGCAATCGTCTCTACCATGTGCACGGGGATACTAATGGTACGCGACTGGTCCGCAAGAGCACGAGTAATAGCCTGGCGAATCCACCACGTTGCGTAGGTTGAAAACTTGTACCCCTTCTTCCAGTCAAACTTGTCTACTGCACGAAATAGACCTAGATTCCCTTCCTGGATGAGATCGAGGAGGGTGAGGTCTGGCGAGCGTCCGACATATTTCTTCGCAATAGACACGACGAGGCGGAGGTTGCTTCTCGCGAGGATATTGCGCGCCTCCGCATCACCCTTCTCAATACGTTTTGCAAGATCGCGCTCTTCGCCACCAGTAAGGAGTGGGTACTGACCTATCTCACGAAGATAAATCTGGATTGAATCATAGCTTGTAGAGTGACGGTCTTTGATATTGCGCGTCGCGAGGTACTCGTCTGCCGCGTCTTCGAGCATACCTCCCTCGAGCACGTCTACCCCCGCAATAGCGAACCGCTCATAGAGCGACTCTAGGAAGCTCACATCCTCTTCAACATGTGGAAATGATTTAAGAATTTCGCTATACGTAACGTACCCACGCTCCTTACCCTTCTCAATAAGCACTTCGGCTGACATTGCTTTGAGCGAATTTGCTTTTGCTTTTGCTCCGCTGATGGCCTTCTTCGCAATCTGCTTCTTCGCGCGGTTGTGTTTAGCAACGACTTTCCGCGACATCTTCGTCGCGCCCTTCGTAGCTTTACGCGAAGTAGGGTGAGCTCGCTTCTTCGCGGGCTTTTTGACGCTTTTCTTTTTAGTAGGTTTTGGCATGCAAAAATAAAAATAAAGAAATAAAACCTCTTATTGCTTGAGCCCTGCGAGTCGCTGCGAAAGTTTCGTACATTCTGCCTGTGCCTTTTGGATATCAACCTCGTTCCCACCCGCTTCTGCACGCCGTAGATTGACCACTGCCCCCTGGTACGCCTCGCGAATAATCGCTTCTTCAAAGGCGTGGAGAAGCTCGTTTGCCATCTCGATAGAAGGGTCTGGGCCGAGCATTTGTTCTATTGCAAACAAGCTCGATTCGCTCGGAACCCCCTCTAAAGATGCTTCCGCTTCAGTAATACGACTATACTCTTTTTTCACATGATTGGCAATAGGCGTCCCTGTATACGCGTGGACAAGGGCAACAAGCTGTTCGCGTCTGCGCTCGATAGAGGAGACCTGTGCTAATGCTGGCGCAGGAATAGGTCTTGCGTGTATCGGCACAAGTACTTGCGTCTTTTTAATACGCATCACTGACTCCTTCACCGCCTCGGCGCTGAGGCCGAGTGTCCGCGCGGTAGATTGAATAAAATGGTCGCGCTCCATCGGGCTCTGCATCACGGCGATAAGCGGGAGCACTATCGCTTCTGCAGTACGAAGCAATCGGTGCGGATCAGATTCTTTTTCGGCGAGTTCGAGGAGGAAGAATTCCACAATCGGCTTCGCCTCGGCAATACGCTTGGTAAAGTCTTTTGCATCAGCGAGCACGAGGTCTGCTGGGTCTTTGCCGAGCGGTAAGCGCGCGGCCTTTACCCGTAACCCCGCGATGAGTGAGAGCTGCGCGGAGCGCGCGGTCGCAGCCCTACCTGCGGTGTCGGCATCGAGGACGAGCATCAGGTTCTCGCTGTAGCGCTTGAGAAGTGCCAGGTGCTTTTCAGAAAGTGCCGTGCCTGAGAGGGCAACAGCGTTTGTAAACCCAGCCTGATGCGAGAGGAGCACATCCATCTGCCCTTCCATGAGGAGTGCAAATTTGCGCGTGCGAATAGCGTCTTTGGCCCTATCAATACCAAACAGCGTGTCTGATTTATGAAAAAGCTCGGTCTCAGGACTGTTTAGATATTTCGCTGGCTCTACTTCACCACCCGAAGAGCTAGTGCTCGGTAGAATGCGCCCCGTAAATGCGATCACACGCCCGGTAACGTCGCGTATCGGAAACATCAGGCGATTACGAAAACGGTCGTAGTAGGTACCTGCCTTTCCATCTGCCTCTTTGATAAGTCCAGTGGAGAGAAGCTCGGGCACAGTGAACCCTTCTGATGAAAGTGCTTCTAGTAAGAACCGCCAAGAGTCGGGCGCGAAGCCAAGTCCCCAAGCAAGTATGGTTTCGTCGGTGAGCCCACGCGACTTCGCATACGCTTCTGCTGGGCTCCCGGGAAGCCCGCGGGCATACAGTTCACTCGCGCGCGTCATGAGCGTGCGAAGTCTGTCCTTCTTCGATGTGTCTTCGCGCGACGCGCCCTGCGAATACTGCACCACCACGCCCGCTTTCTCCGCAAGCATCTTGAGTGCCTCTTTGAAATCTACTCCTTCAATTTTCTCAATAAACGAAAAGCCGTCTCCACCAAGTCCACAGCCGAAGCAGTGCCAGCTCCCGCGCTCGGTAGAGACGTGAAAGCTGGGCGACTTCTCCTTATGGAAAGGACAGAGGCCTACCAGCGACTTCCCCGCTCGATGTAGCTTCACATAGGGCGCAACAATATCCTGAATATTGAGCCGGGCCTTAATCTCTCCTACGGTGTCCTGCGCCATTACCACCATTCTACCCTTTTTCACCCCACTCGGCAGTATGACCT
>CAYGEV010000033.1:0-6772 GCA_964349035.1 uncultured Candidatus Saccharibacteria bacterium | reverse complement strand
GTCTTTAGCGTCTTCTATTTCCTCTTCCCACCAATTATTACAGACGCAACAAACTTCCTATCCACTGCACCACAATACTTGGAGACCATACGCTCATCAGCAATTTCTTTCCAATCCTCAACACTACAAACAGTGCCACTCATCGTAGAACAACAGAGTGGCATTCGATCGTTCGTTGACGGGCTTCTTTCTCTTCAGTCGGTATTTACCGAGAGTCCAAGTGGAGCCCTTAAATTACTCGTGACATTCTTTGGAGGAATATTCTCACTGATACTTGTTATTGTTCTTTCATTTTATTTTGCCCTGCAAGATACGGGTGTAGATGACTTCCTTCGCCTTGTGCTTCCTCTCAAATACGAGAATTACGCAGTTGATCTCTGGCGTCGCGCACAGAAGAAAATTGGCCTATGGATGCAAGGGCAAATTATGCTCTCCGTGATTGTTGGTATTCTAGTGTATCTTGGGCTTCTTATTATCGGCATACCGTACGCACTATTACTTGCCGTGATCGCAGCACTCTTCGAGATTATCCCCATCTTCGGCTCGCTCTTGGCGGGACTTATTGCTATTGGAGTAGCTTTTTCAGACGGTGGAGCGGCGCTCGCGGCGATTGTCGCCGGGCTCTATATCGTTGTAAACCAATTTGAGTCAAATCTTATCTACCCACTTATTGTGAAGAAGATTGTCGGCATCCCGCCCCTCTTGGTTATCTTGGCGCTTATTGCTGGATACTCGCTCGCTGGCTTCCTCGGCGTCTTGCTTTCTGTCCCGCTCGCCGCAGTCTTGCTTGAATTCATAACTGACTTTGATAAGCGCAAACGCGCTATGCCATAAATATGGGCGCTCGGTATATCACCACGACCCTTCCATACGTAAATGCGAGCCCACACATAGGGTTTGGCGCAGAGCTTGTTCGAGCTGACGTACTTGCACGCGCTTGGAGTGCTCAGGGAGATGAGGTGTTTTTCAACACGGGCACTGACGAACACGGACAAAAGATTTACGACAAAGCTGTTGAGGCGGGAGAGGAGCCACAGGCGTATGTAGATCGGTATGCAGCAGAGTTCCACGAACTCATTCCGGCTCTCGGTATCAGTGAAGATATTCACTTTATCCGCACTACTGACCCAAAACACGTTGTCGCAGCGCAAAAGATGTGGCAGTTATGCAACGATGCCGGCGATATTTACAAAGCGAAACAGGTTATTAAATATTGTGTAGGATGCGAGCTTGAGAAGACTGACTCTGAGCTCATAAACGAACGGTGTCCGCTCCATTCGCAACAAGCGCTCGAGATTCGGGAGGAGGAGAACTATTTTTTTCGTTTTTCTAAGTATCAGCAACCACTTCTTGATTTGTATGCGAAGAATCCTAGTTTTGTAGTTCCAGCATTTCGACAGGAGGAAATCAAAATTTTTGTTGAGAGTGGTTTGCGCGACTTCTCCGTTTCTCGTTTGCGTACAAAAATGCCGTGGGGAGTGCCAGTCCCAGGAGACGAAGAGCACACGATGTATGTTTGGTTTGACGCTCTTACCAGCTACCTTTCGACGCTTGGATGGCCACAAGATGATGGTTTCAAGAAATGGTGGCCGGGTACCCAGCTCGCTGGCAAGGATAATCTGCGCCAACAGGCAGCCATTTGGCAGGCAATGTTGATGTCTGCACAACTTCCTAACTCGAACCAAATATATATTGGTGGGTTTATCAACTCGGGTGGACAGAAGATGAGCAAGTCTATAGGGAATGTCATTAGCCCGTACGAGCTTGTAGAGAAGTACGGCACCGATGCGACGCGCTACCTGCTCTTGCGCCACGTGCACCCATTTGACGACTCTGATATCACGTGGGATCGCCTCGACGAGTGGTACACCGCAAACTTGGTCAACGGCCTGGGCAACCTCGTCGCACGCGTTATGAAGCTCGCAGAAACGCACTTGGATTCGCCGGTGGTGTGCCCAGATCCGTCTGGAGCCATTCCAGCTGAACTTTCACTTGATGGATTTGAGTTCAATAAAGCAATGGATTACATCTGGAGCCGTATACAGAAAGCTGACGAACGCATTACTACTGAAGAGCCTTTCAAGATTGTGAAGCAAGAAATGGCGCAGGGACAGAAAATCATTTCAGAACTTGTGCTCGAAGTGTATTGGATTGCTCGTTTCTTGATCGCGTATATGCCAGTGACAAGCGAGATCATAAAAAAAGCAGTGCTAGAAAATAAAAAACCCGAAAACCTTTTTCCGCGTCTCGTATGAAATACATAGACGTGCACTGTCACGTGCAGTTCGAAGAGGACTTTCCAGATGGAGAAGAGGTTATCGCGCGAATGCGCGAGAGGGAGGTTGCCGGCATTGTTGTTGGCGTAGATTACGAGTCATCAGAGAAGGCAATCGCTCTCGCAGAGAAGCACGACCACCTCTTTGCTTCTATAGGGCTTCACCCCAATTATGAAAGCAAGGAGTGGTACGAAATAGAAAAGTACCGTGAGCTCGCAAAAAGTAAAAAGGTGGTGGCGATAGGGGAGTGTGGGCTCGACTACTATCGTCCCACCGACGTAAATGACGAGGTAAAGCGAAAGCAGAAAAACATTTTGAAAGAACAGATGCGATTAGCGGGCGAGCTTGATTTGCCACTCATCATCCACTCACGCCCGAGCAGAGGGACACAAGACGCATATCAGGATTTGATTTCTATTCTCACAAAAGCTAAACAGACGTTTCCAAAACTTCGTGGAGACATACATTTCTTCGTGGGTGGCGTTTTTGAGGCGCGCGCTCTTGTCGCCCTCGGATTCACCATATCCTTCACGGCAGTTATTACCTTCGCGAGGGACTATGACGAGGTCATTAAAGCAATTCCGCTACCAAGCATTCTCTCTGAGACTGATGCTCCCTATGTGGCTCCTGCCTCGCGTAGGGGAGAGCGGAACGACCCCCTTGCAGTAGAGGAGGTGGCGGGTAAGATTGCCCTCATCCGAGGCGAAGATAGCGAGCAAGTACGCGCCACCCTCGTCGCAAACGCCAAACGCTTGTTTTCGATCTAAAACGATGTTCGCTATTTCTCACGGTCGTACAAGATAACGAACACAGGAAGAAAAATGATAATATAAATTGAATGAGAAAAAATTTTGATGCATGGAATGATCTTAAGAAAAAGATTGAGACAGAAGAACGGCGTTTCTATACGGTGCGTGAAGTGTGGTGGTGTAGGCTTGGGTTGAACATTGGTACGGAGCAGGATGGGAAAGGAGAAGAGTATGCACGCCCATGTCTGATATTAAGAGGATTCGGTTCGGAGGCCTGTCTTGTGGCACCGCTCACCACTTCTCTACGCAAACATTCTTTACGTATATCAATCGGGGTAATTGAAGGAAAAGAAGCAAAGGTCAACCTCTCGCAAATGAGAGTTATCGATACGCGTCGGCTAGTACGCAAAATCGGCTTTATCGATAAAGAAATTTTTACCACGATACGAAAAACCGCCAAAGACATTCTTTGACGGTTTTTCATACTTTTTCCCTATCTTACGATAGGGCGAGGCCGAAGCCAACTGTCCCTTTAGCATAGCCCGCCCACGCGTCTGCGCAAGTCTTGACAATCTGGGCAAAGTGTGCGTATAATATAAGGAGATAGAGGCACCTTACATAGGGAGGCATTCGCCACAGCAGAAAGCCCCTCGACTTCGCTCGGGGTAAAGAGGTTTTCTGCTGTGGCGAACCAACACCAGTCGGTGAAGGCGTTGTGGCCCTTCGTGAGGAACGAAGGATAATTAGGAGCAAGGTCATGAGCAATGATATCCTGGCACGAATTTTCAAGCTACAGGCAAAAATCAACATGATGGTCGTCGACGGCAAACGCGACCCGGAATCTGTTGCGAGCATATTGCAACAAATCCTGGAAGAACCAGCAAAGCAAGTGTCTGCTTTACTCGAGTTCGTCACGACGATCGAACTGCCTGCCGTTGACACCTTTGTCGCTCGCGAGAAGTTTCGTGAAGACAAGGAAACCGACGGTGTGAAAATTTGGAGCCTCGGTTCCAACTTCACAAACCACTTCCTCGGCAAGACGGAGACGGTGGTTGCGAAAGCGACACTTCGTATTCAGAAGCTCAGGAAGAGCTCGCTCGACAAGCCAATCCTCACTGAACTCGGCGATACTGCCGAGACCACCCTTGCTCACTTCTGGGAACTCTTGAAGAAGCAAGGTCACGGCGAAGAAGGGGATCTTGTTATAAACGGATACGCAAACATTGCGTATATCCGTGATACGAAAGGAACTCTCTGGGCCGTGCTCGCGCGCTGGATTGCTGGCTACGGCTGGCGCGTGTTTGCCAATTCTGTCGGGAACCCGTTTGGCTGGGATGCGGGCGTTCAGGTCATCTCCTGCTGATTCTTGAACACTTTGGTTTGTTTGACCCTTAGACCCTCTGAAACTTTGCAAGAAATTTTTGCAAAGTGGATGAGGGTCTTTTATTTTGTATACTATGCATGAGGATGTCTTGGGTGTGGCGAGCACGCTCTCCACACAGCGCCTTGGGTAGCATTATTTCAGAATCATACCGAGCATGCTCTGTGTGAGCGTAGATACTTCTGCTCAAAAAAGATTAGAATCGGTGCGTGATGCTGGCGGACTTCTACGTCCTACATTAGATTCAGCCTGGAGAGTATTCTAAGGGTGGTGGTACAGACGGCATTGCGCACAAAGGTGCTCTGGGCCGTGAACGCGAACTGGAATGCTGGCAACGGCTGGAACGTGAATGCCAATTCTGTCGAGAACCCGAATGACTGGAATGCGGGCAATCAGGTCATCTCCTGCAACTCTCATCTTTCAGCGCCTCCTTGTGGAGGCGCTGTTTTCGTAAGTATCCCTTTCTTCCATCCGCCAACCATTCTTCCTATTTCCTCCACGTCTGTCCCGAGTGATATGAAGTGACTCTGCGCCATCAGGTCTGACTCCCACGCGATTTGCAGAAAGAATCGAACAACATCTATCTTGCGCAAAACTTCATTTAGAGCCGGTATCTTTTCTGCAAGCGTTGCGTATGCTGCCTTCCGTAGAGCATCGAGCAGGTCAAGCCAGAGAACGTCTATCCTATCGCCAATACCGAAACGTTCTGAGCGCGCCATCTTGCGGTGGACAATAAGCCATGTTTTGTACGCAGTTTTTGCATGCTCGAGTACTGGTAGGAGCTTTGCGGGGGGGGTACTATTCATAGTGTGGAGCGAATACAGTTTAGCGTAGCATACGAAGAAATTATTTCCGCAGAGAACCTCCTCGATGCCTGGGTAGAGTTTAAACGAGGAAAGAGCAAGAGGAAGGACGTGCAAGAATATGGGCGGTACCTCATGCACAACGTGCTCGCTCTCCATGCTGATTTAGTGCAGGGCACATACATCCATGCTCCATACGAACACTTCCGCATTTCAGACCCCAAGCCCCGCGACATCCACAAAGCAACCGTGCGCGACCGTCTTCTCCATCATGCTCTGTACAGGAAATTGTATCCATTCTTCGACCGTACCTTCATAGCCGACTCCTATTCTTGTCGAGAGGGGAAGGGCACGCACAAGGCAATGAACCGCTTTAGGGCATTTGCCTATCAGGTATCTAAGAACAACACTCGCACCTGCTGGATACTCAAGTGTGATATCCGCAAGTTCTTCGCTTCTATCGACCACGCTATTCTCAAGACAGTTCTCGCAGGATACATTCCCGACTCGCGCACCCTCTCCCTCCTCTCAAATATCATCAACAGCTTTTGTGCTACACCTGGTGTTGCACATCGAGGCCTCCCACTTGGCAATCTCACCTCGCAACTCCTCGTCAACATCTATATGAACGAGTTTGATCAGTTCACCAAACACACCCTCAAAGCCACTCACTACATTCGCTATGCGGACGACTTCGTGTTTCTTCACAAAGACAGAAATTACTTGGAAAGTCTCGTCCCTCGCATTTCAGATTTCTTCCAGAACAAATTGAAATTATCTCTGCATCCCGACAAGCTCCACCTCAAAACCCTCTCATCAGGTGTCGACTTCCTTGGTTGGGTACATTTCCCTGATCATCGGGTACTGCGCACATCTAGCAAGAGGAGGATGTTTAGAAGACTGGAGGAAGTGCAAGGGAAAGAGGAAACCACCCTGTCGTATCTTGGGATGTTGAGGCAGGGGAATACGTGGGGGTTGCGGGAGGAGGCTCGACGCTTGTTTTCGCTACGCTAGCGTGCTAGGATAGCCCTATTATGCCGAAAAATAAGGATATAGCCCCAGAGGCGGTTGACGCTCTTGACGCAGGAGAACCACGCGTATACGAGCTTGGTTTCCACCTAGACCCAGAGCTTCCTTCTGATGAGGTAAAAAAGGCGTATGACGCTATTCTTGGGGCAGTTACCTCGAACGGCTCACTTATTGCAGAAGGGGCTCCACAGAAGATCCCTCTCGCCTACACTATTTCTCGCCAGGACACTTCGGGGCGCCGAGACTTTGACTCTGCTCACTTTTCTTGGGTTGTCTACGAGGCGACACCAGAGGCGCACGACAAGGTTCTCTCTGTTGCAGGAGGAGACAAGAGCATTATTCGCTTCATTGATCTCCTTACGACGAAGGAGACCGCTCGACACGCGACTGAGATGCGCGAGCTTGCTATCAAAATGTCTGAGCAGGCTGAAGAGTCAGAGGTAGTGGCTGACACCGATCTTGATGTTGCTCTCGAGAAAGTAACGATATAATTTTATGTACCTTAACAAAGTATTTCTCTACGGCAACCTCACC
>CAYGEV010000032.1:0-6966 GCA_964349035.1 uncultured Candidatus Saccharibacteria bacterium | reverse complement strand
AACTACGCGTGCCGACGGCATGCTTCGCATTAAAGACGTTGGGGATGACTATTTCGAATACGAAGAAAAGCGCTACCGCCTCATCGGTCGTCGTACCCACAAGGAATATCGCCTCGGCGACCCTATCAAGGTGAAGCTCCTCGCCGCCCGCATCAGCGAAAAAGAACTCGATTTCGTACCTGTCTAGCCAATACGGCCTCGTAATTTGAGGGCGTCGAGAATACGACGAAGAGCAAGTGCGTATGCCGCTTCGCGAAGTGTCACTTTGTGCTCGCTAGCGAAGTCAGCCACTTCTCGGTACGCGCGCTCCATAGTCTCGCCGAGCTGTGTGCGTACGCGCTCGGCGCTCCACTGTTCGCCCGCGCGATTCTGTAGCCATTCAAAGTAAGAAACCGTGACTCCCCCAGCGTTTACCAACACATCAGGAATAATCGTCGTGCGCCCACGGAGGATCTCGTCTGCCTCGGGCGTCACGGGGCCATTCGCCACTTCGAGAATTACCTTTGCTTTGACCTGTCCTGCGTTGTCATCGCGCACCTGCTCTTCGAGTGCTGCGGGAATCAAAATGTCGGCAGAGGCAGAAATAACGGCGTCTGGGGTACCCGTTTCTGCATGTTCCATGTTGCACACCGAGCCATTCGCCTCCTTCGCTGAAAGCGCGTCCTCGACAGAAATCCCAGCTTGGTTCAAAAGCGTGCCGTGCGAATCTGCAAACGCTACAACGCGTAGTCCGTCACGAGTCGCGAGGCGCGCAGCCTCCGCGCCCGCGTTCCCTGCGCCTTGAATCGCGACCGAAAGTTCGCTCGGATTAAGCTTCTGGTCTTTCAGATACGCAAGTAGCACGGAGTGCGCGCCATCTGCGGTTGCCGTGTCCCGCCCTAAGCTTCCGCCAAGAGCAAGTGGCTTACCGGTAATCATCGCTGGGGAAGGCTTCCCCACTATTTTTTCATACTCATCAAGCATCACACCCATGATTTCTGCATTCGTATACACATCCGGCGCGGGGATATCCGTGTCGGGACCCAAGTGCTCCGCAAATGCGCGCACATACGCGCGCGACAACTGGTGAATCTCTGCCCGTGATAATTTCTTCGGGTCTACCGCGACACCACCCTTAGCCCCGCCAAGCGGAATGCCCACCACCGCACACTTGACCGCCATCATCGCGGCGAGTGCTGACACCTCGTCTTCGTCTGCGTCTGGGTGGAAGCGAATACCGCCTTTGTACGGGCCGCGCGCGTTATTAAACTGCACTCGATATGCGGGGAATGTTGCCGTGTCTCCACTATCAAGTGTGATGGAGAGGTTGGCACGGAGGACACGATCGGGCGTTTCAAGCGCCACACGCTCAGCAGGCGAAAGCCCGAGAAGCGTGGCACCCGCATCTACATTTCTTTTGAAGTTATCAAAAGCGGACATACTACTTCGCGACGGATACGGCTTCTTCAAATTTGACGGAGAGGAGTTTGGAAATACCGTCACTACCCATAGTAACGCCATAGAGAACACCAGTGCGACTCATGGTCTCACGGTTGTGGGTAATAACGATAAGCTGGGAGTGCTTCGCGAGGTTCTCAATCATATCGCCATAACGACGGCTGTTTGCCTCGTCGAGCGCGGCGTCGGTCTCGTCTAGTACTAAAAATGGAGGAGGGTTCACTTGACTCATAGCGAAGATGAGCGCGATTGATGTAAGCGCGCGCTCGCCACCAGAGAGTTGCATGAGCGTGCGCACTTTCTTCTTCGGCAGACTCACGGCTATCTCGATACCCGCCCTTTCTTTCTCTTTTTCCTCTTCCCTGTCCTCCGTAGCTTCAGCGTAGGAGGATTCGCCTTCGTCTACGACTTCTGGCTCTTCAAGCGTGAGACGCGCACTTCCCCCACCAAACATACGTGCGAAGTATTCGTTGAAAGAGGCATTCACCTTTGCGAGCCCATCAGAGAAATGTTTGGCAAGCTCTGTATCGAGTTCATTAATAAGTTTGCGGAGTGCATCTGCTGACTTGGTCAAATCCTCAAGCTCTCGCGCGAGGAATACTTCACGCTCTGACACGTCTTTGTATTCCTGGCGGATATCCTCCCCCGTCCCTCCTGCCTCTTCAAGGCGAATCTTCGCGCGCTCAAGGGCGTGCTTGCGCACCTCCTGCGCTTTACGGTCTTCTTGAGGGATAGCAATAGTCGAGTACGACACCGCGCTAGCGCCGACAAGTACAAAAAGCTCTTTCTTCTCTTGTTCAAACGTCTCAAATAGAAGCGTGAGTTCAGTCTCACGCGCCGTAAGGCGCGCGAGCTCTGAGCTCTCATGTGCTTTTGCCTGTGCGAGATCGAGGATACGACGACGAAGCTCCTTACTAGTCTCGTCGTGCGCCATGCGCGCTTCGCGCGCTCGAAGCAGTCCCGACTGTGCTTTTTCAATCTCCTGCGCCAGATGCGTGTCCTTGGCAAGAAGTTCTGCGCGCTCTTCGGTGAGTGAGTGTACTAGACGCTCCTCTTCTAGCAGGAGGTCGTCTGCCGGCGCGACAAATCTCTGCACGAACACGGTAACCACTGCACGAATCGAGGTGATGGCGGCACGCATCGCCTCGAGAGACTGTGCAAGATCTGCCTGCTTCGTGATTTCCGACAGGAGTGCAGAAAGGTCTTCTCGCGGGACCTTGGCGTATGGCTCACGGACGACGCGCTCTGTGCGCTCTTTTGCAGAAGCAAGTGAGCCCTCGACGCGCCCAAGCATGCGCGAGAGCGCGCCACGCTCTTCACGAAGTTTCTCTATCTCTTGCTCCTTGGCGCGGATACGCTCGACGTGCTCTGCACCCTCCTTGTCGGTGGTTGACTGCTCTTCGATAGTCGAGAGCTCGCTGGTCGCGAGCACAAGGCGCTCGAGCGTCCCCCGCTTTTCTTCTGCTACTTGCTCGTGCGCATGCTTCAAATACGCCTCTTCAACCGCAAGGTAGATCTGCGAGAGTACCTCAAGATCTTTGCGGAGCGTATCTGCCCGATCAAGCTTCTCTACCTGCTTCTCAAGAAAGCGCAGGTGAGGCGCGAGCTCACGCCGAAGCGAGTTTACTTGCGCTGTGTTTTCTTGCGTCTTCTCGAGTTTCCGCAGTGCCTCCTTCTTCTTAAACTCATACACGCGCAGCCCAAGAGCGTCTTCAAGCATGGCTCTGCGGTCACGCGGTGTGGAGAGGAGGATGCGGTCTGCCTCACCCTGCGAGATGATATGGTGTCCTGTCTCGCCAATATTTGCACCAGAAAGAAGCTCTTCAACATCGCGCAGGCGCACTTGCGAGCCGTTTATCGAGTACTCACTCGTGCCGTCTCGAAATACCGCGCGCTCAATCGACACCTCGTCGAAGTCAATATTAAACATGCGCATACCCTTGTGTGGCAGGTTATCAAACACGACATTCACCGAGGCGCGATTCGCGCGCGCCACAGCGTGTGAACCACCCCAGATAAGATCTTCGGCGCGCTTCCCGCGCATACTCTTCATCGACTGCTCACCAAGCGCGAAGCGGAATGCCTCGGCAACATTGCTCTTACCCGAACCGTTCGGCCCCACGATGGCGGTGGCGGTGTGCGAGAAATCCAATACCGTCTTTTTCGCAAAAGATTTGAATCCGACAATCTCGAGTCGCTTGAGCATTGCCTGTATTGTACCAAATAACCGCGCCTACCAGCGCATTGTCGTAAGTCCCGCCTCGGCAGCTGACTGCTCTGCCTCTTGCTTGCTCTGCCCTATCCCCCGCGCCACCTCCTCTTGCCCGAGGAATACCCCAATCGTAAATCGCTTTGCATGATCTGGGCCCGTCTCTGAAAGCGTTTCGTACCGAGGAGTAATACCCCGCTTCTCCTGTGCAATCTCCTGGAAACGGCTCTTCGAATCTTGGTACGAACGCTTCTCTATTACCGCCTCTATCTTACCGAAAATGGTTCGTGCGATAAACGCTTCAGCAGCTGCGTACCCGGAGTCGAGAAACACCGCGCCAATAATCGCCTCAAAGGCGTCCGCAAGAATCACATCCCTGGCTTTGCCGGTATCCTTCGATTCGCCCTTAGAGAGAAGTAGGTATGTGTTTATCCCTAACGCTTGTGCAGACTCTGCAAGAGAAACAGTGTTCACGAGCGCCGCACGATAGCTCGTGAGCTCGCCCTCAGGCTTAAGGGGGAACTTCTTAAAGAGGAAGTCGGTTACGGCGAGTTCAAGCACGGCGTCGCCCAAGAACTCAAGGCGCTCATTGTGGCTCCCCACATACTCGCGGTGCTCATTGAGATATGAACGGTGCGTGAGCGCCTCTGTTAAGAGCTCGATATTAGAAAAAGTGAGACTTAGTTTGTGTGCACACGCGACAAAGTCAGGCATGGTCAAGAATCTTCTGTACCGCCGCAGTTACGATCGGGAGCATATCGTCGTAGAAATTGAGATCGATAATGTCTTGAAGGCGGAACCACTTGGCGTCATCGAGCCCGCCAGTCTTCTTAAGCGAGAGTGTCTCAAACGGGGCGGACGCTAGGAAGAACCATACGTGCTTCCTCACCTTACCTTTCTCTGGATGTGAGGCGACATACTCATTTTCTCCAACACTATTCTCAATAGTGACAGTGAGACCGAGCTCTTCCTTCAACACGCGCTTGACTCCTTCCTCTGGTGTTGAGTCTTGCTCTATATGACCCTTCGAGAGGGTCCAGTGGCCGAACACATCGTGTACGAGCGCGAGATAATATTGCCCCTCATGTTTCGCGTAGACAATAGCTCCACCCATTTTCTCCATCGGAAGCTCCTCTCTCTTAACTACCTTTTTATCTCCCTGGTCATTCTTCCCCGGCTCACCGAGCTCTTTATACACGGCACCAAGTACGCCGTTCACGAAGCGTCCGCTCGAGTCGCCTCCAAATGTCTTCGCGAGCTCAATGGCTTCGTTAATGGCGACCTTTGCGGGAACCTGCGTCCGGTCGGCGAACAGAAGCTCGAAGAGACCCAAGCGAAGAATATTGCGGTCGATAGGTGCAATACGCTCAAGTGGCCACTCGGGAGCGGCCTTGGTGATAACTAGATCAATATCTTTCTTCTTAGCGAACACTCCTGAAAGGAGGCTTTCCATAAACGGCTGATCGACGTCATCTCCGCCAAACTCGTGCGCGTTGCGCGCGAGAATAGAAGAAGCATTTTGTTCAACAGCGTTGGTCGTGTCCCACTCAAATAGAGTCTGGAGCACAATAGAACGAGCAAGGTGTCTGTTTGCCATATGGAAAGATCTTGTAGATGCAGTATAGCAAACAACACGGCCGCGCAAGCGCGACCGTGTGGATTGTTTTAAAAAAGCGAAGATATGTTTATTGAGGGAGCTCCGGAGCGCGGCGGCGCGAGGCCGAGCAAATTTCCAGCAGGAAATTATGCGTCTCCCGAAAGGAATATATCTTTGCTTTATACTCCACCGCCGAAACCACTACGCGCCTTTGGGCGACCTGCCACTGCGACCTTACCCTTTACTCCCTTTGACGCCTTCGCCTCTGCGTTGGCGTGGTCATGAGCATGGTCGTGTTCGGTGTGCGCCTCTGCTGGAGTTGCTACACCCTTCACCTTTGTAACCTTGCTCGCCTTTACCTTCGGGGTGAAAATCTGCTTCCCGCGATACATACCCGTCTTCTCGTCGAGGTGGTGTGGGAGGCGGAGGTTACCGCTCTCCTTATCGGTAACGACAGAGGTAGCCACGAGCGCGTGGTGCGATCGGCGGTTATTGGTGTGACCCCTTGTATGGCGCATTCGAATTGACATATGCCCTATCCTATCACGAGCCCTAAAAAAAGACAAAAGCCCCTATCTTCAGTCGCTTAGATCCCTATCGTAGTCAGACTTCGATATTTCCTACACATAAAAAGCTGCGCATTTGCGTGCGCAGCTTTTGTTCCAATCTTCAGGACACGTACTTCCAATCGTGTTTCCCGTGTTTCGAGGGGAGTTCTCGGGCCTTTATGGTCGTCGTTGTTGCAACGAATATTTTTTGTGACCTTAATTCGTTTCTTCTCTCATTAGGTATTCCTTCAAACGAAATCCTTTTCGTCTTGCAGTCTTGTAACCATGCGTATCGTTCGAACCTCTTCATGCTCATAAGCGCGTCGAGCGACTGAGGGGAGTGGGCTCGAACGAGCCACGCGGATACGGGCAAACCGAACAGGTCTTCCCACAGGTGGTTCCTTGTTGGGCCTTCGAGTTTCTTGGTAAGCAGAGGAAGCCTGAGTATCCCTTGTGCATGCAATACCTCTGCAATTTCACACAACGGCTCGCCTACTATTTCAGAATATCCTTTCACTACGTGATGGAACGAGGCGAGGACATTCCCATGCTCGTACCATTTAGCGATATTCATATCCCACCTGTGCTGGAAGGTGGTAATTGTCTTTGGCAGAATTTCCATCTCGATCTCCCGTGTTAGGTGAATTGTTTCCCGACTTTCGAAGAGGCCCATCTCTGTATACTATACACCCACTGACATAGTTTGTCAATAGCTCGTAATTTAGGGTTTAGACAAGTCTGACTTGTCCAAATTTTTGAGAAACGAGTGGCGGTGGAGGGGAGAGAGGCCGTGCTCGCGAATACGAGCGTAGTGGAGGGCTGTGCCGTAGCCCTTATGTTTTTCAAATAAGTACTGTGGGTGGTCGGCGGCGAGCCTCACCATGAGGCGGTCACGAAGCACCTTCGCGGCAATGGAGGCAAGGGAGATAAGTGGGACGGAGGCGTCGCCGCCGATAATGGTTTCTTGAGAATATTCCTGCGGCGCCCGCAGGGCGCCGTCGAGAAGTACGTGGACAGAATTGACTGAAGTCTGACTTAGGTCAACCAGCTCGCCGAGCCCGCGCGCAAGCGCTTTACGAATCGCGGGCACTATTCCCTCTTTGTCTATAACTTCTGCACTTTCAAACTCCACAACAAAACGTACCGTCGGGTGTGCTTCGAGCATTTCAAAAATC
>CAYGEV010000031.1:0-7009 GCA_964349035.1 uncultured Candidatus Saccharibacteria bacterium | reverse complement strand
ATCATTTGCCAGGCAAGGAGGGCATCTCGGCATTCCTCGCTGAGTCGGCGCTTGCAGGGGATCAGGACGAGATAGATCACCCGTCCTCTAAAAAAGAAGAGAAAAAAGGGGTGACACTTATGACGGTCCACGCTGCGAAAGGGCTTGAGTTCGACACTGTGTTTGTGACAGGGATGGAAGAGGGCCTCTTCCCGCACCAGGGGATGGGAAACGACGAAAGGCGCGACGAAGAAGAGGAGAGGCGCCTTTTCTATGTGGCGATGACACGCGCGAAGACGCGCCTCTACCTCACCTTCGCGCGCGTGAGGAAGATATATGGAAGCGACTTCGCGGCAGAGCCATCAAGCTTCCTTGCTGACATCGACTCGTCGCTTGTTGAATATTCAGCTCCGACGCTGGAAGGTCGGAGCCCCGACTCAAACGTCGGGGAAGGGTATAGTATCTATCTATGACTCTCCTTCGACGACACTCAGGACATTCTGGCGCTAAGAAAAGTTTAGGGCAGAACTTCTTAATGCATGCGCGCATCGCCGAGCGCATCGCGCTCTCGGCCGAGCTTAAGAAAGGCTCTACTGTCTTTGAGATAGGGCCTGGGACGGGGATGCTCACGCGCGAGCTCTTGAAGATTGCGAAGAAGGTCATCGCGCTTGAGGCAGACCAAGCATTGTTTGAGAAATTACAAACAGATTTAGCAGAAGATATTCGTGCGAAGAAATTACAGCTCATACACGGCGATATTCGCACATTTGATATTGACTTACTTCCGAAAGGGTACGCGCTTGTTGCGAATATTCCGTACTATCTCACGGGAGAAATATTCAGAATGTTCCTTTCTGCCAAGAACCAGCCCCACCGCATGACGCTTCTGGTGCAGAAAGAAGTGGCTTCGCGCATAGCGCGAAGCCAGAAGGAAAGCATTCTCTCGCTCTCCGTGAAGGCGTTTGGCACTCCCGTATACGAGTTCACCGTCCCGCGCGGCGCGTTTATTCCCGCACCGAAGGTAGACTCTGCCGTGCTCACGATAAAAAACATTTCACGCAAAGCATTTAAGACTAAGAAACAAGAACAAAAGTTTTTTGATCTGCTACACGCAGGCTTCGCGCACAAGCGTAAGTTTGTCCGTAGCAACCTCACTAGCGCAGGGTTTGACCCTCGCGACATTCCAGAAAAAGCTCGTGCCGAAGACTTACCACTCGCAACATGGATGGCGCTTATCTGAGGTGCATAAGACCCTTTTTATCTCTAACGGCTGATATACTACAAAGTATAGTATGGCGCGGATTCTCGAACATTGGCGGATTCTCGGGGCAACGCTCTTCTCCTTAGTGCTTATCGGGAGCGCTGTGTTTATTGCGCGCGATGCGCAGTCGCCGCGCTCAGCACGCGCGTCTGCCGAGAGCGAGCTCTTGAAGGCGATTGCGACCAAGGATACCGATGGCGACGGACTCCCAGATTGGGAAGAGTCTCTCTACGGAGCTGACCCAAATAAGGTAGACACCTTCGGTCTTGGGATGCCAGACGGGCAGGCGGTCGCGCGAGGGCTTGTGGTGCCAAGGGCGGTTGCCGAGTATGAGATCCAAACATCTTCCTCCGTGCCTAAGACGCCAGGAATAGACGACTCGATTCCGCCTCCTCCGGCAGAGGGGACGCTTACCGCAATTTTCGCACAAAACATCTACTCAGCGTATCGTATGGCACGAGAGACGAAGGGCGCCGACCTCTCTGGGGCCGAGATAAGTACGGTCGTACAGGAGGCACTTCGCGCTTTCTCAAGCTCGATCAAGCCATCGCCAGACTTCAAAACATCTTCAGAGCTAACCAGTATTGGCTCTAGCCAAGAGTCGCTTCGCGCATATGCGGTGGCTGTAGACGCGATCTTAAAGAAGAATACCGCAACAGCAGAGAAAACTGGACTCGAGTATTTGCAGGAAGTAGTAGAGGGGAATAATGACGAAGCACTTATTCCTCTCGTTTCTCTTGCAAGGGCATATAGGGAGACTGCTGTTGGTATTGCAGAGCTTCCTGTCCCCACTAAGCTTTCTGGTGAGGGGCTTCGCCTTATAAATGTGTTTATGCGCTTAAGCGAACTCACAGCCAATTTTGCCCAGGTGCGCGTTGACCCACTCGCGACAATGCTGGCGCTTGAACAATATTCTGACGCGATCCTTGCTTTCGCATATACGCTTATGGACATTAGCGCAATCTATAAAGTCGAGGGAATTATTTTTGATTCTAATACGCCAGGATCATCGTTTGTGAATATGATTGCAGACATTGCCGAAAAGCAGGCGGCACGGAAATGATATGAAGGAAATAAAATCATTTCTTGCAATAACCCTCACGCTTGTCTTTGTTGCGCCAATAATTTTTCTTGCTGTGCCATATAAGGTAGCAGCAGCCCTTCCAGTCATTGATGTTGCAAACTCAGTGCACAATACACTTGATAAGGTTATTCAAATTTCCACAGAGATCGCAAACGTCGCAGAGAAGATAAACACATACGTGTTTGAGCCACTTGCTTTCGTGCTCTCGGGCGAGATCTTGAAGGCAATCACGGGAGGAATCATATCTTTCGTTATCGGCGAGGCAAACGGTACTGGCGTTCCGCAGTTTGTGGTAGACGTGCAGGAGTCTCTCCGCACTGTGAGCGACTCTCACGCACTCGCTTTTATCAGAGATTTTGGAGAACACTCCAACTCCCCTTTTGCAAGCTCAATCCGTCTCTCTATAGAAGATGAATATTTCTCTAAGACGAGCTTGGCGGGCTTCTGGGCACGCAATATGAGCACGCTTAGGCAGTCGAGCAGATTCTACACCGACGACTACTTGCGAGGCGATTGGCGCCGAGGAGGGATACACTCGTGGTTTGCTCTTACTATACGCACAGAGAACAATCCGTATTTGCTTCATCAGGAGTCGCAGAGACAGCTACAAGGCATTGTTGGGAGCGGTGCCGGGGGCGCGACAGGGGCGCGCCTCGAGGAGCTCAAGTGGGGGAACGGGTTTATGTCGTGGTGCGGAGGGGCCTTTGGCGAGGATTATGATCTCCCCGAAGAGCAGGAAACCTCGCACCCGGGCGACGACTGTATTGATAAAGTTACAGGAGAGACACTCAAAATCAAGACGCCAGGTACGGTTATAGCCGATGCGCTCAACAGGGCGTTCTCATCTGAACAAGAAAAGATTGTGCGGATGGGAAATGTTGGCCCACAGGTAAATGAGATCCTTGGGAATATCGCAACGGTACTCCAGACAGTTGAATTTGCGAAGAGCGTTCTTGGTGGTAGTGGGTCTGGAGGACTCGCCGGCATAAGGACGACAACGAGCTCCAATACAAGATCTTCACTATCTGAATACACGGATACTCCAGGGTTCCTCGGTGCGACACAGTCAGGAGTGTATCAGTCTGGTTCAGGCGGAGCCCAGATTGGAACAAACATCCTATCGCGCACAGACCAGTATGAGTCAGCGTGGAAGTCTATCGAGACATCTGCGAACTCTGCATCAGTTGCCCTAAACGATCTCAAGATCTCTTGTCCGGACTTGGCACCAGAAGCAGACGCCGCACTTACTGGTCCAGTCGCGTCTGTACTTACGCAAGTAAACATTGCATTAAATACTGTTGCGACAACGCGCGCCACTGTATCGGTGTTGCAAGCAGAAATTTCAGCAAGTGATACATCAACCACAGAGAACCCACTTCCACGCATACAAGATCTTGATGCGCTCACACCAACAACACAGGATCTCTCGGATACCATTACCAAGTTGACATCATTTGTCGATCAGATGGAACTCTTGAGCGCAAATGCCCTCGCGAGGAAAGAGAATTGCTCACTACTATGACACGCTTTTTAATCACAACCCTTTTTGCGCTCTCTCTTTTTGTAGGAGGAGTGAGTATGTCAGTGTCAACGGTGTTTGCGCAACAAGACACTTGTACAGGAGGGCAAGTTTGGGATGAGATCATTGGGACATGTGTCGAACCAGCTGCTGATGGCGACGAAACTCTGGTTGACGATGCTGAAAGCGGCAAAAAGGCAACGGAGCTCAAGCTCGGTGGCGAAATGGGTTGGCTTATGACAAGACTTATGAGTCTCTTTGCCTGGTTTGTGGGTATTGCTGCTGTTACACTCGACGCCACAGTCTTTTACACCGTGCTACAGATGGGCTCATTTATAAATGAACTCTCTGCGATAGGTTTAACCTGGTCTATTATCCGCGATATTGGGAATATCGCACTCATCTTTGGTTTCCTTGTTGCGGGTATCAGCACAATCCTCGACAGCTCATTTTATGGCGGAGGGAGGAAGCTTATCCCCACGCTCATCATTGTCGCCGTCTCGCTCAACTTCTCGCTCTTTGTCGCCGAAGCAGTGATAGATACGGGCAACCTATTTGCCACACAGATTTATAAAGCAATTAACGTAGGCGAGAATGCGGGCGAACACATTGGCGATTTAATTGAGAATCCAACCCAAGCAAGTCAAGAGGGTGTGGCAGGGGTGATTATGGCACAGCTTGGGCTCCAAGAGATCTACGGCGAGACTCTGACTAATGGCGAGGAATTGTTTGGTGAAGATACGACCTGGCTGGTTGCGTTTATGAGTATGGGCCTCTTTGCGATCACAGCGTTTGTGATGTTCTCGCTCGCATTTATGCTCATTACGCGCTTCGTGATACTTATTTTCGTAATTATTACTTCACCGATAGGATTTATTGGGTACGCGATACCACCACTTCAAAGTAAGGCGAAGCAATGGTGGGACATGCTCATCAACCAGACCCTCACGGCTCCGGTAATGATGCTGATGCTCTATATCGCGTTACAGGTTATTACCACAGAAGGATTCTTCGACAGACTTGGCGGCTCTACCAAGTGGACAGAGCTTGTTACTGACCCGACCAAGTCTGTCGGCATACTCCTTTCTTTCTTTGTGGCTATGGGGCTCTTGCTTGCGGTGAACGTCGTCGCAAAAGAACTTTCCGCCTTCGGCGCAAGCGGCGCGATGAAACTGGCTGGCAAGGCATCCTTCGGTGTCGCTGCGTATGGTATGCGTCAAACTGTAGGGCGTGGATTCAAAGCTGCATCTAAGAAGTTTAATGCAAGCAGCCTTTCTCGTGTCCCTGGTGTCGGACGAGCTGTTTCGGGTGCCCTGGGTCTTGGAGCTAAGGCGAGCTTTGATGTTCGTGGCACTGGCCTATTAAATAAATTGCCAGGCGGAGGCATTGATGCTGGGAAAGCCCACGAAGGAGGTTTCTCTGCGATGCAGAAAGCTGGCAAGGAGGCGACTAAAGCGTATGACACAGAAACACGAATTGGGCGATTGAAAAAGGCAATAGGAAAAGGTGATGCGCCTGAGACAAATAAGATTATGCGTAGTCTAACTGACGAAGAGATACAGTCTACGGATCTGCTAGACCTTATTCAAACAAACACAATAGCTGTACAGGCCCTGACAGGGCATCAAGCGAGTATATTACCAGATGTTGTGATCAAGAAATCAAGTGTTTATTCGAATTTGAGCCCGTCGCAACTCGAGGCGATTCGCACTGGCGGGCACATGAGCGCCGCGAGCGCACGCACGATTGGTCTCCTGACACTCCAGGCGGCTAATCCAATCTTTGACACGTGGGCTATGGGGCGGACCCCTGCCCAATGGGCTGACCTGGTAGCTTTCTGGGGCTAATAAATCCATATGAAGAAATTTACCGACCAACAATTGAATGACGCATTAAAAGAAGCTCCGCCACCGATTCAAAAAGAGCTTACTGATGGCGAAGGAACAGCAATAACCATTTTTAACATAGGGAAGAAATTGCAGCTCCACATTGACAAGATAGGATTGATAGCAACGTTAAATCGTGACATGCTTCTTGGGCTTATTAAGCCGGAAGAGTTTCTCACAGAACTTCTTGCGATGAAGATTCCAGATGCGCAGGCGCGGGAGATTATGGCAGAGATAAATACTAAAATCTTTGTTCCGCTACGAGAGGAGATGCGGAGTGCTGGGAGAGTGCCGGCGCCAGCACAGCCAATGCCGGTCGCGCCGCAGGCGCGACCGGCTTCGGCCCCAGTACCTGTTCGTCCTCAAACTATCAATCTAATTGCGAAGAGTCCCGATCAAGTGTCGCTTCCACCAGCTCCAGCAATCTCCCTCTCGACCGCGGTAAGGAACGCTATCCAACACCCGCCCCTCGTTCCCCCACCCGCGCCGAAGCCCACTGTTGTTCAGGTCAGACCTGAACAGACGAAACCTCCTATTCTTCCTCCTTCCTCCTACACCACCGACCCCTACCGCGAGCCAATAGACGAGAAATAATTCACATACAGTGGTATATTTAGCATGTGAGCGAAATGTCAGTGAACCCAAGTCTTTAGAGGAGACTCAAGATGACTAATATATGTCCGAAGTGTGGCTACAATAACCATCCGGCGAGTGATGTCTGTAAAAAAAAGAACTGTAAAACACCGCTGAAAAAACCAAAAAAGAAACTGGCCTTCATTGCGCTTGTCGTCTGCATAGGTGTAGTCGCGATAGCGTTAATGAACCAGTGACACCCCAACCACTCTCTCGCGCCCGCACAGCGGGCGCCATTTTATTCCTCTAGAGGATATTTGCATTCTTTCGCGTATTCCTTTATATTGTTCTTAACCCGTTTCGGGTCTTCTTTTTCTAAATGGCAACTATTAACCAGCTCTCGAAGAGGGGGCGCAAGAACAAGTCTTCTAAGACGAAAGTACCCGCGCTCACGCGAGGTTTTAATACATTGAAGAATCGCCCTACCTTCTACGCCTCTCCCTTCAAACGCGGTGTCTGCACCAAGGTGACCACTAAGACCCCGAGAAAGCCTAACTCGGCTATTCGCAAGATTGCTCGCGTCAAGCTCACCAATGGTATGGAGGTGACAGCATATATCCCTGGCGAGGGGCACAACCTCCAGGAGCACTCGGTGGTGATGCTCCGCGGTGGGCGCGTGAAGGACATCGGCGTGAACTACACCATCG
>CAYGEV010000030.1:0-7063 GCA_964349035.1 uncultured Candidatus Saccharibacteria bacterium | reverse complement strand
CGTCCGTAATCGAAATCACGTTCGTAGGAATGTACGCCGACACATCACCTTCCTGAGTTTCAATAATCGGAAGCGCGGTAAGAGAGCCTCCACCTTTCTCTTTAGAGAGCTTCGCCGCGCGCTCAAGCAAGCGCGAGTGGAGGTAGAAGATGTCTCCTGGATACGCTTCTCGTCCTGGCGGGCGACGAAGGAGGAGTGACAGCTGGCGGTACGCAACGGCCTGCTTTGAGAGGTCGTCGTAAATCACGAGCGCGTCCTTCCCTGCTTCCATAAAGTGCTCGCCGATAGTTGCTCCAGCAAATGGTGCAAGAAATTGAAAAGCCGCTGGGCTCGAGGCAGGGGCTGTGACAACAATTGTATATGCCATCGCCCCCTTCTCGGCGAGCTCAGCAACAATCTTCGCTGTCTTCGACTCCTTCTGTCCAATAGCTACGTAGATACAAATCGGGCGAGTCTCTTCTGGTTCATTTTTTTGATTCAAAATGGTGTCAATAGCAATCGTCGTCTTGCCCACACCACGGTCACCGATGATAAGCTCGCGCTGTCCGCGACCTATTGGAATCATCGCGTCAATAGATTTAATACCCGTATGAAGTGGCACGTTCACCGGAGCGCGATCAATAACGCCATATGCTTCGCGCTCAATAGGCTTAAAATGAGTTCCAGAAATAGGGCCTTTGCCGTCAACTGGCTCACCAAGCGGGTTAACTACTCGCCCCACAAGTTCATCGCCAACAGGAATCGAGAGTAAGCGTCCTACGCGGCGCACGAGCATTCCCTCATATACTTTGGAAGAGTCACCAAGGATTGTCGCGCGTACGCCTCCCTCTTCAAGGTTTAGCACAAGTCCGTAAATTGGCTTCTCGTCTTTGAGAGCGTCCTCGAGCGTGCGATCGAAAGTCGGATCGAAGAGCACCATCTCCGACATCACCGCGTTCTGTAGACCATCAATCTCAGCAATGCCGTCGCCCGTAGCGCGGACCTTGCCTACCTCGGTGGTGTCGCCCTTTGCTTCCCAGCTCGCAATCTCATGCTCTATTTTTTCAATAATTGACTTCATACGCTAGGAAATAACTTTTTGATAAATTTCAAGCAGTGCCCGCTTGCCGGTGGTGTCTGTGAGTACTCCGTCCTCTACTGCGCGCCACCCAGAGATGAGCGATGGGTTTTCATGTGCAGTTTCTTTCTTCATATTTCTCGCTCGCTCACTCGCCTCTCGTTGTTTTAACTCACGAAGAATCTGCGGGAGAAGTTTCTTGCGCCCTGTACGCTCAAGATGCGTGATAAGTGTGTCGAATGTCATTTTCATATCTTGTGGCGCATAATCTTCTCTGCTGCGAGCACAGAGAGACGCGCAATCTCTTTCTCGCTCTCCTTACGTGCGCGCTCAAGTGTCTCTTTTGCCCGCGCTTCAGCATCGATCGCGATAGCGGAGGCGCGCTCCTCAGACTCTTTGATAAGGCGTTGCTTCTCACTAAGCGCCACTTCGCGCGCATGCGCTACAACACGCCCAGCCTCTTCATCTGCTTTCTGTATTGACTCTGCGACTTTTGCATCAGCCCCACGGAGGAGCTCTCCAGCTTTCTCAGCGTCCTCTACTCCTTTCGCAACTAGTTCTTGGCGCTTTGTGAGCATCGCGAAGACTGGCTTGTACAAGAAGTAATGAAGCGCAAGAAGCACGATGCCGAAGTTAAGCATCTGCAAGAGAAGTAGTCGCCACTCAATGCCGAAAGTTGTAAGAAGCTGATCCATGTTAGAGACTGTTAGCGAACGAAGTGAGCTTAGAGTCTCTACACCCTGTTAAATCCCGCTCAGAGCGGGACGGCTTCGCCGTATTTAACAGGGTTAAGAAAATCATAGTCGCTTTGCTCCTTGATTTACTAAACGAACTTGATGATGAACGCGACCACGAGCGCCAAGATGCCGAGCGCTTCGGTAAACGCGATCGCGAGGATCATGTTCGATACAATCTTGCCCGACGCTTCAGGGTTGCGCCCGATAGCACCCATCGCTCCACCTCCAATAAGACCGATACCAATACCAGGCCCTATGACGCCGAGCCCTGCGGCGAGCGCCATTGCAATCAAACGTGCTGATTCTGTTTCCATAATTTAGTGTAAATCCGAATTTAATAAAAACTTCTGCTACGGGAATGTCCCGGAGCCGCACCAAGCACCTAATCCAGCCTCTTGGCGGGACTAGTGTGCCTCGTGCGGATCCGTGACCGAGAGCTTGATAAAGAAGAGTGTCAGCATCGCGAAGACAACCGCCTGTACCAAGCCAATAAACATCTCAAAGCCCATCACTGGCGCAGGCACTATATATGGAACAAAGAAGAGTGCAAGCATAACAAGCACCTCTCCAGCAAAGATATTACCGAATAAGCGGAACGAGAACGATATGAGTCTACCCAAATTACTAATGATCTCAATAATACCAACAACAAATCCTGTCGGTGAGTGTAGATTAACATACCGACTCGTATATTTAAAAAAGCCAAGCGCCGCTATACCAGCAATTTCAATCGTGAAGAACGCAATAATCGCGAGCGCGAGGGTGAAGTTAAGATCTGCGGTCGGAGCATGGAAAAGCGGGATAAGCTCGTGTCCGTGCTCGATACCGATAGAACCAACCCCTGGGAAGAACTCCAGCTCGTTTATCGCAAGGATGAAAAAGAAGAGTGATGCAATAAGGGGAAAGAACCGACGAGCTAACACTTCGCTCTCAAGTGTCGCTGTCATATACCCGAGAGCTCCCTCGAAAGACGCTTCTACACCAGCTTGAAGCTTGCCTGGTACTATCTTGAGTGATCTGCCGAAAAAGTATGCAAATCCTATTAGAAGCGCCATCACAGCCCACGCCATAAGGATAGAGTTGGTAATGGGGAAACCAAAAACAGAGCCTAGATGCTCTGCCTTCAGGACGACATGTATCCCTTCTTGCATGTCCCCTATTGTAGCAGAAAGGGGGTGTAGTATGCTATATACTGTAGGAGGGAATTAGACGTAACACAATTTATACTCACCCGTATGCCAAATTCAGCACTATCGAAGCCACTTAATCTCTCTCCGCAGTTGGAGGCGGTTATCGGCAAAGGACCGATGCCAAGAACCGAAGTCGTAAAACAACTTTGGGTCTACATCAAGAAGAATAACCTTCAAAACCCCCAAAACAAGCGCAACATCCTCGCAGATGCGAAGTTGAAGCCGGTCTTTGGTAAGGATGAGGTTACGATGTTCGAGATGACGAAACTCGTCTCGGGCCACTTGAGCTAATAGCTCTCACGGAAACACACAACCGCCCTTTCGGGCGGTTGTGTGTTTCTTTTTTCTCTACTTGAGGCGCTTGGTAAGTACGTTCATCGGCTTCACCACGAAGAAGAATACAGCCACGGCGACGAGGATGAACGAGATCAGTGTGTTAATAAAGTGCCCAATGAGGAAAGTCGCTCCATTGAGCGTAAAGGCGAAGTCGCTAAAGTCTGGCACGCGTGCTATGGCTGAAACGAGCGGTGTAAGGATGTCTGCCACTATCGCGTTTACGAGGCCGGTAAAGGCCGCACCGATCACTACACCAACCGCGAGGTCAATCGCATTCCCTCGTAAAATAAATTGTTTAAATTCTTGTAGCATAGATTAAGTATAGCAATTTTTAGAATAAATATTTGTTCGCAAGGAGCGTGATGCCGACTATAGAAAAAGCGGCCGAGAGAAGTTTCGCATGATTGTCCTGCATTGCGTCGAGCACTTTCTTTCCATACGTTTGGGAAATGATAAGAAACGGTGTTACGGTAGTTATGAAAACCAAATCTCGAACAAAAAGGTGGTGATGAAAAAGTATAACCATACCGCTCACAAAGAATGCGACAAGTCCCGCGACAGACCCTACAGCACGAACAGATACTTCCTGAAGAATTGTTCTCAAATAATTATTCCGCATGTCAGAACCGGGCAATCCTCCACCTTGGAAGAATCCGGTGAGCACCGCAACAGACACTATGCCCGTTTTCGTATACATGCCACTCACCGCATTCTGACCTCTATAGATTCCCCGCAATATCTGAACTATGAAATATACTGAAGTGACGACGATAACCCAAGCAAGAAGTCTCACGGGCACAAACGAAACAAAGAGTCCTCCAAGGAATGCTCCGACAGCGCCTAAGGGCACAAACAACTTCAATATCTCAACATTCTTCTTGTCAGAAAGAATCTCTTTTCTAAATAAGAAAACACGGTGAATACCAGTGAGGAAGAATATAAAAGCGCCCATACCAATAGCCCGCGGAAGCCCGACAAAGAGTGCTGTTATCGGGTTCATAAACATTGAGCCCGATGTCGGGGCAATGATGTTGATAAAACTCGTACTAATCTGCCACAGATACAACCAGACGTATTCTGAAAGAAAATTTGTGATAAGACCGATATCCATTATTTCTTTTTAAGCTGTTCTAGATCAGCGAGAATACGATGAATGTCCCTTGTTATCTGCTCCAGAGTGTCAACTGACTCTTCAGCGGGAACATTTTCATCTGTAATCTCCTCAACGTCTTCTTGAATCTCTTCCACATCCTCTTGAATTTCATCGACGTCTTTCTGAATCTCATCGATATCTTCTTGAATGCCCTCAACGTCTCCGGTCACCTCGGCGAGGTTTTCTGCTTGACGATTCACCGTCATCTGGATAAAAATCGCAAGATAAATCGCTTCAAGCGACACGAGAGTTGTTAGAACCAGCAACATAAAACTCCAATCAACAATATGGATACTCGCGAGCACAAACGCAGAGACAAATATCGCTGTGTGAAGAATCAAGGATGGTTCAGAGCCAATCCAGGATGTAAGCTTTTCTATTGGTTCTCTTGAGCGCATATTATTGATTATATCACTTCCCTATCATTTGGGTCTTTGAATTCTAAAAGGTGGGTGGTAAGATACTAGGGTCCGCATAGCGGGCCCTTAGCTCAGCTGGTAGAGCACCTCATTTGCAATGAGGGGGTCAGGAGTTCGAATCTCCTAGGGTCCACAAAATAAGAAGCAAAGCGACTATATTTTGTGAGAGTCTTGAGGAGTCTTCGACGAAGGGGTCCACCAAACATAAAACCGCCGAAAGGCGGTTTTATGTTTTTAACCCTTTTGTTCCCTTCCCTAGAGCGAGCATTGCGAGGTGAGAGAGAAAGTGTTGGAACGGAACTCCTATTGCCGAAAGCGCTTTCGGTAGAAGCGATTCTTCGGTAAGCCCTGGGAGACTATTCGTCTCAAGGTAATACACCCCTCTCTTGCTTACCATAAAGTCGCTTCGCGAGTAGTGGCGTAGCCCAAGTGCCGTGTGCATCAGCTTAGCTACGCGCCGTATCTCCTCTGTCTCTGCGCGAGAGAAATTGCCCGGACACGCTTCAAGCGTATCGCCAGAATATTTATTCTCGTATGAAAAAAATTGATCCTTTGGTGGAACGATCTCAACTACTGGAAGCGAGTAGAGCCTCTCACCACGGAGTCCCTCCACCACACCCGCTGTTGCCTCTCTGCCATTGATATACTCTTCTATCACGACACCTGATGCGCCCTCTGCGAAAAGTCTTTGCACTGCTGAGAGTACTGCTCCATACCCGCTTTCTATTGAGACTCCGACCGAAGATCCCCAATCTACTGGCTTAACCACGACCGGCTGATGGAATGTACGGATACACTTCAGTACAGACTCTTCTGCGTCTTCTGCCTGCTCTATATAAATAAAGTCTGGAGTAAGCACGCTCTCGTCTCTCGCTTTCATTTTAGAGAGAACTTTGTGCATTGCGAAGTGTGAGGCAAGAGCGTCTGCTCCAGTGTACGGAATGCCAAACTTCTCAAGCAACTTCTGCACCTGTCCATCTTCGCCGTACTCTCCGTGGAGCCCGATAAAGGCGAGGTCAAGCTGGCGGAGTATGCGCTCGAGTGGAGTCGCCTTCCCGCGGTCGTGCCACACCCCACTCTTGTCAATATAGATGTCGCGCACGATAAAAGTGTCTTCAGGAAGATTCTTGATAATCGCGGCGCCAGTCTTCAATGAGACATCGTGCTCGCGCGACGGCCCTCCGCGCAGTACACCAACAGTGAAGTGCATACCGATAGTATACCAGTCTCGGCGAGCAGAAAATACCTACAAAGTTAAGTTTCGCAGGCTGTCGAGTCGAGAAGAGGCGATTTTTCAGCAGAAAAATACGCCGCTTACTTTGTGGGCATTTTCTGCGAAGCTCATTTCGAGCGCAATCCCTTCGAGCGTGCTCTGCGGTGTCGCGAGAGCGAGAAGCGGTGCGCCTCGCTGTTGGCAAGCACCGCATCCGCCTCGCGGATGCTGGCGCCGCGCGCGCCAATAATCTCGCGCGGACGATGCCGATCATCTTTCACCACCGCCACAACTGGTATCTGGAGCTCTGCGCTTTTCAGCACCTCTTCTGCTACCTTCTTTTGTGCCTTCCCGCCATCTACCACTATCACACCCGGGAAGGGCCATTCAGAGTGCCCAAGTCTACGCGTAAGAATCTCCTTCAGTGAGCCGACGTCATCGTTTTTAACAACGCCTTTGATACGGAACGTACGGTACGCAGATTTCTTCGGTACACCACCCTCAAGCACCGTCATGACACCTATCGCGTTCGTACCAGAGAGATGCGCTGTGTCGTATGCCTCTACTCTGTCCAAGGTCGAACCTTGGACAGAATCATCTTTGATGAGCGAGACATCTTGGATGTGCTCAAGTGCGAAGAGTTCACGCCGGCGCGCAGATGCATCTTCAAAACGTTCTTCGTGTGCAAAGCTTAGCATCTCACGCTCAAGTCTTGCCCTAAGCTCTTTCGCTCTACCAGCAAGAAAGAGCATCACGTACCGTATCGTACGCTGATAATCTTTCACGTTCACATCGCGCGGGTACTGTTTAATCTGTGTATTGAACTCTATCTTCGCCATTTGATGCTTGCTCGTCTTCCCTATCGCGTGTTCTGTATCAAAAAACGGGAAAATCTTTCGTATGAGTCTGAGCGCCTCGCGCAGTTGCGCTCCAGACGGGAACGGGCCATACCACGCCT
>CAYGEV010000029.1:0-7214 GCA_964349035.1 uncultured Candidatus Saccharibacteria bacterium | reverse complement strand
GTACGTTGGGTCGCCGATGGGGATGCCACACTGCGATGATGCTGGACACGAAATGGCTGAAGTTCTCAACGAGGACGGAAGTAAGTCTAAACATTGCGTTAGGACCCTTCATGCCGAGCAAAATGCGTTAGTTCAGGCGGCTCGCATAGGCACAGCACTCGAGGGTGGAACTTTGTATTGTCATATGACCCCCTGCTACACGTGCGCTAAAATGATTGTGAATGCTGGAATCAAGCGCGTCGTAGCACACAAGGACTATCATCGAGGAGAAAAAAGTAAAAAAGTTTTTTCTGAAAGTGGCGTTTTGTTTGAGCTTATTCGTGACGTGGTCGAGAACTATAAAAACCAGTAAATGAAACTAAAGATTAAAAAAATACACGCAGACGCAGAGATTCCAGCATATGCGCATCCAGGGGACGCGGGTCTCGATTTGTACGTACCAGAGCGGGTCACTTTTTTGCCAGGGGAACGAAAGTCCGTAGGTCTCGGTCTCGCAATTGAAATTCCAGACGGTTATGTCGCATTGCTGTGGGACAAGAGCGGTCTCTCGCATCGCCACGGCATTAAGACTTTTGGTGGGGTCATTGATTCAGGGTATCGCGGGGAGATTCATGCGGGGGTAATGAATCTTTCTGACAGAGCGTTCGTGTTTGAGAAGGGCGACAAGATTGTTCAGATGCTAATTCAAAAGGTGGAGCAACCAGAGGTCGTTGAGGTTACAGAGTTGTCAGAAACAAAGAGGGGCGATAAAGGGTTCGGTAGTACTGGTCGCTAGCTCGTTCTTGTAGTTTTGTGTGTCACACAGCCATTTTTGCCTTTATTGCAGGATGGTGTTCGTAATTGTCTAAGCGTATATCGCCCATAGTGAAGTCCTCGAGGTTTTTAATCTCTGGGTTAAGCCATAGTTTCGGTAGCGCAAGCGGCTCGCGAGAGAGTTGTTCCGCTACAGCATCAAAGTGGTCGTGATAGATGTGCGCGTCATTCAGGGTGAGGATACATTCACCAGGAGTGTAGCCCGTTACTTGTGCAACCATAGCGAGGAGGAGTGAGTAGGACGCAATGTTAAACGGGACACCGAGGAACATATCGCAACTTCGCTGCACCATATGAAGCGAGAGCGTTTTAGTAATGGTGTTTGGGAAAAATTGAAACAGCATATGGCAGGGAGGGAGCGCCATCTCGTCCAGCTCGCCCGGGTTCCATGCAGATACAATGAGACGACGATCAGTCGGATTGTTTTTTATTTTCTCAATCACCTGCGCGAGTTGGTCGACCTCGCTACCATCTGGCTTCTTCCAGTGACGCCACTGTACGCCGTAGACGCGCCCGAGATCGCCTGCAAATTTTGCTTTCGGCTTCCAGTAGTCTGCTTCTGCATTGTCAGTCCATATCGTGCGCTCGGAGCCGTTTAACTCTTTGAGGCGAGCATCACTCCCACTCCCTTCGATAAACCAAAGGAGCTCGCTTGTAACTGCCTTAAACGCAAGTTTCTTTGTGGTAACGGCAGGGAAGCCGTCTTGTAGGTCAAAACGCATCTGGAGGGCAAAGAGCGCCCTAGTCTTGCCGTTACGCCCCTCGCGGTCAATACCCTCCTCCATAATCCGCTTCAAAATTGCGTTGTATTGCCTCATACAAGGTATACTAACACGCATGAAGAAAGGGCTTTTCTTGGTACTTGAAGGGGGAGAAGGTGCGGGGAAGTCTACACAAATAACGACCCTTAAGGATCGTCTACCAATGTTATTTCCTGAAAGGGATTTTGTTTTTACGCGTGAACCAGGCGGGTCGCCTTTTGCAACTGAAATACGAAGTCTTATTTTGAGCGATAGCGCGAAAGAGGCGAGTGGGCACACCATGCTCGGGCTTTTTATGGCGGCGAGAGCCGACCATGTTGAGAAGATAATCACACCGGCACTAACCGCCGGGCGCATTGTTATATGCGATCGATATCTTGCCGCAACGTATGCGTACCAGATTGTCGGACAGCAACACCAAGAACTAAAAGAACTGTATCGTGCGCACATGAAGCACGTGCCACATCCCAACCTCACGCTTTTTCTAGACATTGAGCCGTCGCTTGCGCAAGAACGCATAGCGCTTCGCACGGGAGAGCAAACACATTTTGATATGCGCGACAGAGACTTTCATGAGCGTATTCGCACAGGATTTAAGGAATACTTTACTGACCTTCCTGCTAACCAGGTCACTACCATTGATGCCGCAAGATCTGTTGAGGAGATACAGGTAGAAATTGAGCGCATTATTTCTGATAGGATTCGTGCGGTAGAATAAAGACATGGACCACTATCCGCACGTACAGAGCGAAGACCCAGAGATTTATTCAGCGCTGGTGGGGGAGGAGGGGAGAGAGGCAGAGGGGCTTGAGCTTATCCCCTCGGAAAATTATGTCTCGCAAGCAGTGAAAGAGGCGATGTCGTCTTCGCTTACCAATAAATATGCAGAGGGGTACCCTGGTAAGCGCTACTATGGCGGGCAGGAGTTTACGGACTCGGTCGAGACACTTGCGATTGAACGCGCGAAGAAGCTTTTTAACGCAGGGTTTGCCAACGTCCAGCCACTGGGTGGCGCAAACGCAAATATTGCGATGTATATGGCATTACTTGAGCCAGGGGACACTGTCTTAGGGATGGATCTCTCACATGGCGGACACCTCACCCACGGACACCCTGTAACGTATCTCACCAAGGTATTTAATTTTGTACGGTATGGGATGAAGGATATAGAAACGGGAGAAATTGATTACGAAGAGATGCTCCGGGTTGCAAAGGAAGTGAAGCCAAAGATTATCCTCGCTGGGTTTTCTGCATATCCACGCGAGCTAGACTATGCGAAGTTTGTGGATATTGCGCACGAGGTGGGCGCGGTATCGGTGATGGACGTTGCGCACATCGCAGGGCTCATCGCGGGGAAGGCGGCGAAGAACCCGTTTGATGCTGGGTTCGACATTATAACTACCACTACGCACAAGACGCTTCGTGGCCCGCGTGGAGGGATGATCCTCACGCGAACAGACGAGGAGCTCGCAAAGAAGATTAATAAAGCCGTGTTTCCAGGGCTTCAAGGTGGCCCACACATGCATCAGATAGCGGCGAAGGCGGTTGCTTTTAAAGAAGCGTTACAACCATCTTTTGGAGCGTATGCGAAACAGATTCTCGTAAATGCAAAGGCAATGGAAGCGGTATTTAAAAAGCAGGGAGCAAGGATGATTACGGGCGGGACCGATAACCATCTTATTTTACTCGACGCCTGGACGTCGTTTGGTATTTCTGGAGGAGAGGCTGAGACACTTCTTGATACTGCAGGCATCACACTTAACAAAAATGCAATTGCAAATGATACACGCAAGCCAATGGATCCCTCGGGTATCCGCTTCGGTACGCCCGCACTCACCACGCGCGGACTGAGGGAGAAGGAGGCGACTCAGGTAGCGGAGCTGATGGTAGAGGTACTCACGAAGCGCGACGACGCGGCCATCGCTTCCGCGCGCGAGACCGTCTGCGCGCTCGCTCACGCCTTTCCTGTGCCTGAATCATTTCAATAATTTTGGTACACTGGGTGTGTAATGGAAGAGCAGATACGAAAGGCAGTCGAGGAGGTTCTCAAGACCCTTGGGGTGGAGGGGGTTTCTTTTGTTGTAGAGCGCCCTGCGGCGCTCGCACACGGGGACTACGCGACCAATGTTGCACTCTCAGCTTCAAAGAAGATCGGGAAGAGCCCACGCGAGCTCGCGGACTCGCTCGCGCCTGAACTCCAGGGTGCTCTCGGCGCACTGGTGTCAAAAGTAGAGGTGGCGGGCCCTGGGTTTATTAACATCACGCTCGCACCGTCTGCGGTGGAAGAAGTGATGGCGCTCGCACAACACAGTGCGTGGGGTAGGGGGGAGAGACAGAAAGGCGAGAAGGTGTTTGTTGAGTACTCCAACCCAAACGCGTTTAAAGAAATGCACATTGGGCACCTTGTGGGCTCAGTGATTGGCGAGGCAGTCTCACGACTTGTAGAAAACGAGGGTGCGCATGTAAAGCGCGATACCTTTGGGGGCGACATCGGCCCGAACGTTGCGAAAGCACTATGGGGTCTGCAGAAAATGGGGAATACAAATCCAGAGACTGCGAAGGAGATAGGTGTGGCGTACATTGAGGGATCAAACGCATACGAGAGCGACCCAAGGGCAAAAGAAGAAATTGATGGGCTTAATCTTGCAATATATGCGGGCACTGATACAAAGCTTATAGAGCTCTGGAAGAAAGGACGCGAAGTCTCAATGCAAGAGTTTCGCCGTATTTGGGGACTGCTCGGCACTCGCTTTGACTTCGAGTTTTTTGACAGCGACACCACCGAACTTGGGCTAGCTAAGGTGCAGGAGGGGCTCACGAATGGGGTGTTTACGAAAAGCGAAGGGGCGATTATTTACAAGGGCGAGGAGAAGGGGGTGCACACGATGGTGTTTATCACTTCACACAACACTCCTACCTATGAGACCAAAGACATTGGACTTGCGTTTTTAAAAGAGAAACACTGGAGCGCAGACAAGGTAATTGTGGTGGCGGGCAACGAACAAACAGGAAGGTTTAAAACCGTGCTTTCGGCGCTCGCAGAGCTCGCGCCCGAGCTCGCACAAAAAACTATCCATATTGCAAACGGCTTTTTGAAATTGACTGAAGGCAAGATGTCCTCACGCAAAGGAAATGTCATTACTGCCTCTGAGCTTATTGAAGACGTAATGAAGAAGGCGCGCGAGAAGAGCGAAGATACCAAAGCTGCCGAGCAGGTAGCCATTGGCGCGATTAAGTATATGATTCTCCGCCAGGCACCGGGGACGGATATTATCTTTGATGAAGAGAAATCGCTCTCGCTCGATGGCGACTCAGGCCCATACTTGCAGTACGCACTTGTGCGCGCAAAATCAGTAATTGAAAAAGCAGTAAGCAGTAAGCAGGAGACGGTAAGCAGTGGCCCGGCAGAGCCGTATGCTCTAGAGCGACACATACTGCACTTTCCTGAAGTGGTGGAGCGCGCAGCGCGCGAGTATTCCCCACATTTACTTACTACCTACCTCACGGAGCTAGCAGGAGAGTGGAATTCGTTTTACACGAAGGAGCGTATAGTTGGAGGAGAGTACGAGGCATACAAGATAAGTGTCGCAAAAGCGTTTGTGCAAACAATGCAAAATGGGCTCACTCTTCTCGGTATCCCCACTCCAGAGAAGATGTAAGATGGAACGTATGGCAGACACTCCAGAGAAGTCAGAGGTAGCAAAGCGTGAAGAAGAAATACTCGCTTTTTGGGAACGCGAAGGCATCTTTGAGAAGTCGCTTGCCAAGAAATCTCCGAAGGGCGACTTTGTGTTCTACGAAGGTCCACCCACAGCCAACGGCAAGCCGGGCATTCACCACCTTGAGGCGCGCGCATTTAAAGATGTCATTCCCCGCTACAAAACCATGCGCGGATACCGCGTCCCGCGCCGTGCAGGCTGGGACACACACGGGCTCCCGGTAGAGCTCCAGATAGAGAAGGAGCTCGGGTTTACGGGGAAGCTCGATATAGAGAAGTACGGTATCAGTGCATTCAATAAAAAATGCCGTGAGAGTGTGCATTCTTTTATTGATCTGTGGGAAAAGTTTACAAGGCGTATCGGCTACTGGGTCGACAGCAAGACGGCATACTTCACGTTTGACGCGCCGTACATGGAATCAGTGTGGGCGGTTATGAAAAAGGTGGCAGACGACGGGCGCCTCTTCAAAGATTATAAAGTCCTCCCGTGGTGCTCCCGTTGTGGTACTGCGCTTTCTTCTCACGAGCTTGCGCAGGGGTACGAGGAAGTAAAAGATCTCACTGCGACAGTCAAATTCGAATTGGTAGATGAGCCGGGAACCTTTTTGCTTGCGTGGACAACAACCCCATGGACTCTTCCGGGGAACGTCGCGCTTGCCGTGGGGAAGGATATTGAGTATGGAGTGTACGAGCATGAAGGGCAGAAAGTAATTCTTGCGAAGAGCCTCGCGACGAAACACCTTGCTTCACAAAGGTCCTCGGATCTCCTCGAAGACTTGGCCAGACCGTTTGTTCACCAAGCCGTTTTGTCGCTCTACGGAAAAGACTTGGTGGGGAAGCGATACAAACCGCTTTATAACTTTGCAGAAAAAATTGCAATGAATGGCGAGAAGGCGAAGTTCGAAAAAGCTTACCAAGTGTACGCGGGAGATTTTGTTACGACCACCGATGGTACTGGTATCGTACACATTGCGCCCATGTACGGCGCAGATGACTTTAATCTCGGAACAAAAGAAGGTCTGCCGAAGGTGCACACGGTGGGGCTCGATGGAAAGTTTGTGAAAGGTACGGAATTTCTTGAAGGGCGTTTTGTGAAGGAGCAGGATGCAAACGGTAAACCGACGGTTGCGGTAGATATTATTGATGATTTCAAAAAGAAAAACCTCTTCTTTAGTCAGGAGAATTATAAACACACCTACCCATTCTGTTGGAGGTGCAAGACGCCGCTTATCTACTATGCCCGCGACTCGTGGTATGTACGCATGCAGGATTTGAAGGACAAGATGCTTTCAGAAAATGCGGGAGTGCACTGGGAGCCCTCGCACATTAAGGACGGGAGAATGGGGGAGTGGCTGAATGGACTTAAAGATTGGGCGATTTCTCGCGAGCGGTACTGGGGCACGCCCCTTCCGGTGTGGCGTAGTGCAGACGGCACGGAGCAGGTCGTGGTTGGTTCCATTGAGGAACTCAAGAAACATACGAAAAAGTCCGGGAATACCTATTTCACGATGCGTCACGGACAGTCGAGAAGTAATCTTGGCGAAACTTTTGATTCCTCTGGAGACTCTGAGAACCATCTTACCGAAGTAGGAATAGAGCAGGTGCGTACATCCGCACAGAAACTCAAGAAGGAGAGCATAGATCTTATTTTCTTCTCGCCTCTTCTTCGAACTAAGGAAACAGTAGGTGTTGTGCAAAAAGAGCTTGGGTTACCAGATTCCGCACTTCTTCCAGACGAGCGTATATACGAACTTCGCACCGGAGTTTTTGACGGAAAGAAGATTGTAGATTGGAAGGCTTTCTTTTCTTCTCGCGCTGAGCGTTTTACGAAGGCTCCAGAAGGGGGAGAAACATACAACGACGTGCGTCAGCGCGTCGGAGAGTTTTTGTATGATCTCGAGAGTCGATATGAGGGTAAAAAC
>CAYGEV010000028.1:0-7482 GCA_964349035.1 uncultured Candidatus Saccharibacteria bacterium | reverse complement strand
AATAGCAGTTACTCCAGTGCAGATGATCCGCGCGGTGAGTGCCATAGCGAACGCAGGCGTGATGCCCTCGCCACATCTTGTACGTACCGTACGGCTACAGTCTGGTATCGAGAGAGATATTCAGCAAAAAGAAGGAGTTCGCGTCTTTTCTGAAAAGTCAGCACGCGACACCACGACGATGATGATCGCTGTGGTGGATGAAAAGCTTGAAGGAGGGAAGGCAAAAATCCCAACAATGTCAGTTGCTGCCAAGACCGGTACTGCCCAGCTCACTTCCCCTCTTGGGGGGTATTATACAGACAGATTCTTTCATTCGTTCGTTGGATTCTTCCCGGCGTACAGTCCGCAGTTTATTATTCTTCTGTATACAAATGATCCAGAGGGGGTCACGTATGCATCAGAAACATTAAATTTCACATTCCTCTCACTAACACATTTCCTTATTGAATATTATTCAATACCTCCTGATCGAGGCGTTACCTACGAATCAATATGAAAAATCTTATTAAATTTATTATCTCTTCCATCCTGTGTTTCTTCGCACGTATGGTGATTCGTCGGTATAAGCCGAAAATTGTTATGGTAACTGGCTCTGTGGGAAAGACCTCTACGAAAGATGCTGTTGCAGCAGCACTTAGCACGTCCTTTTATGTAAGAAAGAGCGAGAAGAGTTTCAATACTGAATTTGGCGTACCATTTACTATTTTCGGCGTAAGCAATCCGTGGGGGAATCCCTTTGCTTGGTTTGCGCTCGTAAAGAAAATTACAGCACTTCTTGTGCTTCCGAATCACTATCCCAACATGCTTGTGCTCGAGACAGGAGCAGACAAGCCGGGCGACCTCAAGCGCATTCTTAAGATATTTACTCCCGATGCGGTGGTGGTAACGCGACTACCAAAGATACCTGTGCACGTTGAGGCATATGCCTCTCCAGAGGCAGTACAGGAAGAAGAATTCTCTCCAGCATATGCGCTCTCAGCAGACGCTCCACTTATTATCCCAGCAGACGATGCGTACGCGGGCGCTCACGCACTACACACAAACGCAAGGATCTTCTCATACGGGAGTACAGAGGGCGCGCTTGTACGTATCAAGGATATTGATTTCTATACGAAGAAAAACAATGTGTTGGGGATGTTTGCAAAAGTTGTGTATGAAGGTAAAACGAAGAGTGTTGTGGTGCGTGGTGCCGTAGGTATGACACAAATATTTCCTGCCGCCGCCGCACTTACGACCGCCGTCGCATTTAATATTCCAATACATGAAGCTTGTGATGCACTAGATACATATGATCCACCAGCAGGCCGTGGACGTATTCTTTCTGGTAAGAACGGAGCTGTACTTATTGATGATTCCTATAACTCTTCTCCTGCGGCTGTAGAACAAGCGCTTGCGACGCTCAAAGTATTTCCTGGCGCGAAGCGTCGCATTGCAATACTTGGCGACATGCTTGAGCTCGGGCGCTACTCGGTTGCAGAACATGAGCGCGTTGCAGAGATTGCGTTTGACTCAGCAGATCTGGTAGTTGGTGTTGGTATTCGATCTTCTATATTTGCTACGAAGGCGATGGGGAGTGAGCTTATGCTCTTCAACACCTCTTACGAGGCAGCAGAGGCCCTAGGAAGCATCGTACAGGCAGGGGACGTGGTGCTGGTTAAGGGCTCACAGTCTATCCGTACGGAGCGTGTTGTGGAGGCGCTTCTTGCCGACAAAGCGGATGTGGCAAAACTCGTTCGCCAAGAGCGTTCTTGGAAACGTCGTAAATAAAAATGGTTTCGCCACGACCGTAAGGTCGTGGCGATTGTGTAAATTTCAGTGTTTATATCGCTTGTAAGACACATAGTGTCTCAAACGATGACACGTAGTCTTATCTTCTCGTGTACACACATATCCACCTCCACCCATTTTTGAATCTTGGCAATGAGGACACTCTTTCAGTGTCCCAGCATGGCGCTCAAGATGAATCAATGGGATTTTCGTGTTGTTATCTAATCGTACGTGCATTGGTTTTACCTCTTATTGTTTACTTAATTTTTACGGACAACCTGCGAGGCATTATTGCATAGAGAAGTAAAAATGAAAAGAGTCTTAAAACCGACGAATAAAGCTTTTTCTTCTTTCCAATACGATATCTTCAGGGTACCAGCATTTACGTAATTCACCTACAGTGAGAGTCTAAAGCTCTCACTGTAAATAACCCCAATATGTATTGTCAGCAATTGTTCCTTATTTGGTCCTATAGGATAAAATAAGGAAAAGTGAAGTTATGGGGTTAGGGTTTCGCCCGCGAGTATATTTTTGAATTGTATACCTTCTTTCTCAAGAGGTGCAGGGAAGGCGATTTTGGTGATGCGCATACAGAATATGATAGCAAATATTGATAAGCCATTGTTGCAGTGCTATAACTAGCTAATTCACATGAAGAAAGCACGGCCAGTGCCGCTTCTCGGAAAACTTTTAACAAAGATCGCTCCTCGGATTGGGGCGAGTGTTCTTGTGGAGCCAGAGTGGGGGGTCGTGGGCCAGATCACCTTTAAGAGTGGTCAGCACTCTTACTTCCGCTACAACACTCTCGATCTCAACCCGATGGGAGGTTCGGAAATCGCCCGTGACAAGGACTACTCGAACTTCTTTATGAAAAGTATGGGGTACCCGACCATACCTGGCTCAAAGACGTTCTTCTCTGAACAGTGGGGCCAAGCAATTGGTTCACCTCGAAGAAACATCGATGCCGCATATCGGCACGCACGAAAGATCGGGTTTCCGGTTATCGTGAAGCCAAACAGCGGTAGCCAAGGTGTCGGAGTTTCGCTCGTTCACAACAAGCGAGAGTTCTACAAAGCCGTTCGGTCTGTATTCAAGCTGGATCGGATAGTGCTCGTTCAACAGCCGGTCCGTGGTACGGATTATCGTCTCGTCGTCCTCGACAAGAAAGTAATCTCGGCCTACGAACGCATTCCGCTCAATGTTGTCGGCGACGGGAAGTCTACGATCGGACAACTCTTGAAGATCAAACAAAAGCAGTTCGTTGTTTCGAGCCGTGATACACAAATCAAGACGGACGATCCTCGAATTGCGATAAAACTGTTCCATCAAGGGCTTAGCTTACGATCGGTGCTTGCCATGGGTCAGAAGGTCTACCTTTTGGACAATGCCAATCTGTCCACTGGTGGTGATTCAGTGGATGTAACCGAGAAAGTTCATCCAGCGTTCCGGAAACTGGCCGTGAAGCTTACTCGTGATATGGGATTGCGCCTCTGTGGTGTTGATCTCATGATCGAAGGTGACATCAGTCAGAAGCCGAGTTCCTTCTGGGTTCTTGAGATTAACTCTGCGCCAGGCTTAGACCATTACTCAAAGATTGGTAGGGTGCAAGAGAAAATCGTCGAGGATTTGTACCTTGAGGTTCTCAAACATATGGAACGCTAATCTAATGCGTCCAGACAAAAGCCACAATGCTGGAGTTTCACCGCTCCAGCATTTTTTTATATAATACACATATGGGGAAAGAATTGACCTTCAAAGAACTACAAAAAATAACATCTCAATGTGTTGGTTCTGTTCTATTCATTCCCACTAAAAACGAGGTTGATTTTAATGATCCCTCATTCCCTTTAGAAATACCTAAAGACAATCTTCTTACCATCCCAAAAGATAAAAACAGTGATCCATTTGAATGGGCAGATAATTGCATTACTAAATTTAAAAATGATCCGGTATGCGTTTTGATTCCAGGAACAAGATTTGATACTTATGGTACTCGTCATGGAAAAGGTGCAGGGTGGTATGATCGTTTCCTTTCTAAAATTCCTACTAATTGGTTAAGAGTAGGCATTATTGATAGCTCAAAGTTTTCAAACTCTAAACTTATAAGACAAGAATGGGATGAGTCGGTTCATTGGGTCATCGTGAAGGATAATATCTCTTGGAAAGTCTATAAAGCCTGACATTCACATCGTTCACAGTCGTGTGGGAAAATTAAGGGGAAAATACGCTTTTTCCGATCTATTTAGCCTAAGCCGTGCTTTATTACAATCGTATTTTTTCAGAACTTTTTCTAAATGGTGACCTTACGGGGAATCGAACCCCGGTTCCATCCTTGAGAAGGATGTGTCCTAGCCGCTAGACGATAAGGCCAATAGATATTTTATAGCAGAAAAATTATGAGATGGAAAGAGAAAGGGTGGACCGTAGTCCACCCCAATTAATGCGATTCCAAGTCCTTCTTTGTATTTTGGCTTCGCTTAATTTTATTGGAGTACATCTTAATCACTCCCTTTCTGAATTGTGAGCGGACTTCTGTATCGCTCACGTCATACGACTTCAGAGCTGAACGAATGGCTTGCTCCGTATTCGCGTTTTGCCTCTTGCAGGCAAGCATGCAGTTCGCTACTGCTAGAAGCGAAATGGTGTCAATTAGCACCTTTGCGCATTGCCTTTCCAAACAGCTAATAGCCATTCGGGCCTCGTCGATCTCAAAGTTGCGAAATTGCATTCGAACCTCCTGATTTGGTTAGGCCTGGTTCTCTTCCTCGGGTGGGAGAATGTCTCCCTCCGAACTCATGTTATGAAGACGTTCTGCCTCTAACGCATCCTTCTTTTGAATGCGCTTTGCCTCCAAAGCATCACTCGCGCGAAGCTCATTCCAAAGAGCATTAGACTTCCTTGTTTCTGCAGAAGCTTTAGCTCCGGCAACAGCCATTCTGTGGTGAGCTTCTGTATCTCCACTACGTATTGCGTCTAGCACCTTCTTGGGTGTTCCTTCTTTCATATAGGATACCTTTTCAGTGGTTACGCACCTGTGTATTATATTATATTTCTTCTAAGTGAGCAAGCTATCCACAACCGCTTTTACATCGGTGCCGTTTGCCTTGCCCTTGAGGTCTTTCATCACGGCACCTGTAAACTTCCCCGCCTCAGCTTTAGAAGCGACACCCATTTCAATCATTTTCGCCTTTACCACCACTTCTACCTCTGCACGATTCATCATCGATGGAAGATAGGTCTCAATAATGGCTAGCTGAAGCTTCTCTGGCTCGGCAAGCTCCGGGCGATTCCCCTTAGTAAATTGTTCAATAGAATCTTTGCGCTGGCTTGAGGCGCGCTTGAGCACCGTGAGCGCCTCTTCGTCGGTGAGGAACTCGTCTGGCTTCCTCTTCTTCGCCACTACTTCGTTGGTCATTGCAGTAACGAGCGAGCGTAGCGTCTGGAGACGCACTGCGTCTTTCGCGCGCATTGCGTCGGGGATAGAGCGTTTAATGGTTTCGTGGATAGTCATAGGTGGATTATACTATAGGCATGAGTCTGTTTACCATCTCGCTTATTATCCTCGGGCTTATCGCATTGCAGGGGTTCTCGCTCTACTTCGTATTGCGCCGGCGCGAAGCGCCGGCGAAAGAGGAGGGAGGTATGGTACTCCTACAACAGCAGATGCAAGAGCTTGCGCGGACGCTCGACACGCGCGTCGCCGAGTCCTCGAAGGCGATGCAAGAGAGCTCGCATCGCCAATTTTCAGAATCAAACCGCCTGATTAAAGAGATTACGCAAGAAGTGACCTCGGTCAAGGAGATCGGGCGTCAGACCCAAGGCTTCGCCGAACAGCTCCAGTCGCTCCAAGACCTGCTCAAGAACCCGAAGCAGCGCGGGATCCTCGGCGAGTATTACCTGGAGACGGTACTGAAGAACGTTATGTCCCCGCAGGACTATCAGATACAGTATCCATTTAAGAACGGGGAGATTGTTGACGCAGTCATTTTCGTTAATAAAAAGATTGTGCCCGTAGACTCAAAGTTTTCGCTTGATAATTACAACCGCTTCGTCAGTACACAGGTGGGGAGCGCAGAGCGCGCGACTGCCGAGAAGGCCTTTGTAAACGACCTCAAGATGCGTATCCAAGAGACTGCAAAGTATATCCGCCCAGACGAGAACACTATGGACTTCGCGTTTATGTTTATCCCTAGCGAGGGAATCTATTACGACCTTCTTACGAACCAAGTGGGTGGGGGCGAGGAGGAGAATCTAATACAGCGAGCAGCAGGGAAGTACAAGGTGATAATTGTTTCTCCAACGTCCTTCCTCGCCTACCTACAGACGGTGATGCAAGGGCTTAAAGCGCTCCAGATAGAGGAGAAGGCGGTGGAGATACAACAGCGTGTCGGCGAGCTAGGCAAGCATGTGGCGAAGTACGAAGAATATTTCAAAAAACTTGGCACCTCGCTTGGGACAAGCGTGAGCCACTACAACAGCGCCTACAAAGAGCTCGGCAAGATAGACAAAGACGTGTACCGCATTTCTGAAACGAAAATAGGCATTGAGCCGGAGCTTTTAGATAAACCAATGACAGAGGAGTAAATAAAAAGAGTCCCAAAAGGGACTCTTTTTATTTACTCCTCTGTTGCCAACCTATGCTTTTTCATGTATTGTAAAGAAAAGTTCTTTTACGTAACTTAAGAGGGAGAAGTAAGATGGGTACAAAGATAACATGGTATATAGAGGCTGTCGGGCACACGAATGAGGTAATTGCTGGCGAATTGCCGGCAGAGAACGCCTCAAGGGGTATCATATGCCAAGACGGTGAGTTGCGAGACTTCTGGGTTTGCGACTACGCATTTATCAATAAACTATTGAAATGCGAAGTCGCACAGAATCTTGAGTTCAAGGTATTTTGTCGTGAAGGGAAGTACGGTCCTGTTAGGCTATGGCCGTTTCTTCGTAAGCGACGAATAACCCCTGTTAAGGCCCTCCAGAGAGGGTTGATCAAAAAGGCTAACACACTAATGGAGAAAAGCGTATGACGAGGAAAGCACCGGAAAAGAAAAAATCGGCCAACGATGTGAGCAGGTCATTTGGTGGTAACCCTGCCGCGTTAGTGGCATATGTATCGCGTGGGTATGATATGGATCTTGGAGTTCTTACGGACCACATAAACGAGTTTATTGTGTTATGTGGAGTGAGTAAACTCACTTGCGACGGTGGGTATATCGATAGACCACTGTCGCGGAACAAGTTCATCAGGCCACGGCGCTTTAAAGAAATGCATACCCTAATTGCGGTAGCCGTACGTGAGTACGGCAGCATAATAAAGCAAAACAGACGTTATTGGCTTGAAAGAAGCTAAGAAAAGTTGTAGCAAGGACTACCCTTGCTCAAGGCGAACGGGCAATAACTAAAGGCGATCCTGCGGGGTTGCCTTGTTTTTTACAGGGGAGAATGTTACATTGTAGGGACTATGGAAGTGGCCGTAATCAAGACTGGTGGGAAGCAATATGTCGTCTCCAAAGGCGACACTATTTCGATTGAGAAGCTACCCGGAGATTTGAATAAGGGTGACACAGTTGTATTCAACGAGGTGCTCCTCGTAGACAACGGCTCGGACACGACCATCGGCGCGCCACTTATTAAAGGCGCGGAGGTCAAGGGCACTGTTGTTCTCGCCGGGAAGGCGGAGAAAATTGAGGTGGTGAAGTACAAGCCGAAGAGTCG
>CAYGEV010000027.1:0-7762 GCA_964349035.1 uncultured Candidatus Saccharibacteria bacterium | reverse complement strand
TATCACATCCGCATTCTCCCGAATAAAATGTATGTCCAACATATTGCTGTTTATTATATCAGATATAAAAATGAAGAAGCCCCGACCAACGAGAGCAAGGGCTCTTCATTAGTCGGGGCTGTTATTTTGTTGCCCAGACACTGTCCGGAAACGCCCACTCGACGAATGCAGGACTGTCTTTCGAAACCCGCACTCCGATTAGGAAAGAGACAACCGCAATGCCGATCATTGCTGCATAGGCAAGCCTTGCAGCAAGTGCCCTCTGACTTAACCTTCTCATTCGAACCTCCAAAGAATTTCCCAGCCAAAATACTGGTGTATTTACACTACACTATTCAAAAAATATGTCAAGCACGCTGCTACCGCAATATATACTAAGTTTTATGGAGATACGAGAACTCCCCAAGAGTGAATGGCCTAAGCAATTACTTGAGATACCCCAACCTCCCAAGAAGTTGTGGGTTCGCGGAGCAATGCCCCCTGCAGGAAATAAATTACTTGCGGTCGTGGGCTCGCGTGCAATGACCCACTACGGACAAGAGGCGTGTGAGAAGTTGATTATGGGACTCGCTGGCTACCCCATCACTATCGTGAGCGGACTCGCGCTTGGTGTGGACACCTGCGCGCACAAGGCCGCCCTCTCGGCGGGGCTCCACACCCTCGCCGTCCCTGGCTCGGGAATTAGCGACGAGGTTTTGTATCCACGGAGCAATCGCCCCTTTGCAAAAAAGATTTTAGAGAACGGCGGAGGCTTCATTTCTGAATATGCCCCTGACACTTTGTCGCGCGTGCACTTCTTCCCCGAGCGCAATCGCATCATGGTGGGCCTCGCGCATGCGGTGCTCGTAATAGAAGCAGGCAACAAGTCGGGGACACTTATCACCGCGCGCCTCGCGAGCGAGTATAATCGCGACCTTCTGTGCATTCCGCACCGGATTGGCGACCCGCACGCCTTCGGCCCGCACCTCTTTATTCGCCTCGGCGCAGCACTCATAAGCGAGCCGGTGCATATTCTTGAAGCGCTCGGCATTACTCCGCGCGAGGCCTCCGAGCGCGGAGTGATGCCGACTGACCTCGAAGACACCGAGCAAACCATCTGGAACTTGCTCGAAGAACCAAAAGATCGCGATGAGGTCCTCCGCGAGTCGGGGCTCGACGCAGGCGAGGCGCTGACCGCGCTCGTCTCGCTTGAACTGCGCGGATATATCAAGGAAGAGTTCGGTGCCTGGCGCCGTAATTGATATGAAAATATATTCCTGGAATATGCTCTTCAGCAACAAGGAGCTCGACCGAGCTCTTGCGTTTATCCGCGATGGTGAGTGGGACATTTTCTGTTTGCAAGAGGTCCCAGAGGAATTTCTTTCCCGACTTCGCACTCTCCCTGTAGGAATCGCGGTCGCTTCAGAAAGCGACCGCATGCTCCACAGCAAACGAGATACTATTTACAGCGTACTGCTCTCACGCTACCCAATTCAGGCAACAACAATCATTCCTCTTCCCTTTCACGACCCACACCTTCCACTCCGCGTAAAGATCTTTACTCGCTTTATGTTTATGGCTGGTGTTTGGACAGAAGGGCTCGGCAACCGTAATGGAATTTGTATAGATATACAAACAACATCAGGAATAATTCGAATCTTAAATTTACATTTGATACTTCTCACTCCTGCAATCCGTTTGAAAGAATTTGAGATGGCCATGCTCTACCGCGACTATACGATTCCCACCATCATTTGTGGCGATTTCAACACAATCGAGTCGTGGCGCATGGCGCCCCTCAACTGGCTCTTGGGTGGAAAAATATTTGACACCCTCTTCTACACTCGCGAGCGCGCACACCTCGAAAAACTCTTTGCGAAACACTCATTAACCAACCCGCTCCGCGGGCAAAGCACGCACGTATTCGCAGATTCCCAGCTCGACCACATTCTCGTTTCCAAACATTTTTCTCTTCAAACGGCTTCTGTCCTTCCCAACCGCCTCGGCTCTGACCACCACCCTATTTTTGTAGAGACAGTAGAGTAATTACGCACAAAAACAAAACGCAAAATAGGTCGCGCTCCGGGCCGCTAGGCCAAGTCCTACTACCTATTTTGCGTTTTCTTTTTCTGCTCCAGCACTTGACCATATATAGGTATGCGCGGTATGAGTGAATCTATGTCGAAACGATTGCTTATCGTCGAGTCGCCCACCAAGGCCCGTACTATCGGCGGGTACCTCGGTAACGGCTACACCGTTCTTGCTTCGGTGGGTCACGTCCGCGACCTGCCGAAGTCCAATAAGGACGCAGTGGATATTGAAGGCGGGTTTGTCCCCCGCTACGTGATCTCTCCCGACAAACGCGACGTGATAGAGAAGATAATGAGCGCCGCAAAAAAGGCAGATGAAATATATCTCGCAACCGACCCCGACCGCGAAGGTGAAGCTATTGCGTGGCATATAAAAGAGGTGGCAGGGCTCAAAAAACCCCAGCGCGTCGTCTTCCACGAGATTACCAAGAGCGCGATTGAAGAAGCGCTCACACACCCCCGCGCGATAGATGAACACTTGCGTGAAGCACAAGAGGCGCGACGTGTGCTCGACCGCCTTGTGGGCTACGATCTGTCCGGACTTATCTGGAAGAAGGTGCGTTATGGGTTGTCGGCAGGGCGCGTACAGTCGCCAGCCCTTCGTATCCTCGCTGAGCGCGAGCGCGAGATCACTGCATTTAACCCCATCACCTACTATGTGCTCTCTGCCCTCTTCGGCTCAAAGGCAGGCGACCTGCCAGCAACATGTACGGAACAACCTTCAACAAAAGAAGAAGCGGAGAAAATTGTATCTCTGGGAAAGAAGGTCTCGTGGAGGGTGGCGTCGGTTCTGGAGAAATCTGAGGAGCGTAACCCTCGCCCGCCCTTTACCACCTCCACACTCCAACAAACCGCCTCAACACGCCTCGGCTTCGCGCCATCGCGCACTATGCGCGCCGCACAGAAACTCTACGAGGCAGGACACATCACCTACATGCGCACAGACTCTGTCGCTCTCAGTAAAGATGCAATAGGAAAGATAGCAGGAACAATCGAACAAACATTCGGAAAAGAATTTCTGCATATCCGTACCTACAAGACCACGAGCAAGAACGCGCAGGAGGCGCACGAGGCGGTGCGCCCCACAAGTCCGGCACGCGAACATGCTGGCGCAACAGGAGACGAGAAAGATCTCTATGCACTTATCCGCACTCGCACCATCGCGTCACAGATGGTAAGCGCAAAAATTATGCGCACCACGATCTCTGCTGTCGCCGACGCTTCAATCCCGCCATTTACCGCAAATGGTTCGCGCGTTATCTCACTTGGCTGGCTGAAGCTCGACACAAAAGCGCGGGGAGAAGACGTAGAACTCCCTGTACTATGTCAAGGTGACACCTTGACATTAAAAGAGCTGGGGGCGATTGAAAAGCAGACCGAACCACCAAACCGCTATACCGAGGCAGGGCTGATAAAAGAGCTGGAGAAACGTGGTATCGGGCGCCCCTCCACGTATGCGTCAATTATGAAAACGATTCAGGACCGTGGATACGTGGAGAAGCTTGCGCGTGCGCTCAAGCCGACTGCTACGGGTATGGTAGTTTCTGGCTGGCTCGAAGAGCATTTCCCTTCTTATATTTCTGACTCATTCACGGCAGAAATGGAGAATGAGCTTGATGAGATCGCGCGCGGTGAGCGTGAATATGCAAAAACGCTTCGTGATTTCTATACTCCATTTCATAAAGATATAGAATCAAAAGAATCATTGCCGAAAGCGACTTCGCTTGGAGAAGTGCCTGCGGAATTTACCTGTCCACTCTGCGGAAGCTCGATGGAATTCAAGCTTGGGCGCGGGGGCATCTTTATGAGCTGTACGAAATACCCCGAGTGCAAGGGTGCCCGCGCCGAGGACGGCGCGGAAATCAAGGGCGACGAACCGATTGGTATCCACCCCGAGACGAGACTCCCTATTTATCTGCGTACCGGACGCTTTGGCCCCTTTGTGGAGATGCCGAATCCTGTAGAGGAAGTACCTGCCGAAGAAACTCCAGCGATTGAGGAAGAAACACCAAAAAAAGGCAAGAAGAAATCAAAAACAAAAAAGCCCGCAAAAAAGAAAAAAGTCGCCTTCAGTGGCAAACGGGCGTCACTCCCTGCCGGGAAACAGGTTGGTGACGTAACTCTTGCTGACGCAGTGAAGTATCTCTCGCTCCCCCGCGAGCTAGGCATGCACCCGACTACGGGCGAACCTGTATTTGCGAACGCAGGACGCTTCGGCCCATACGTCGGCACGAACGGTGAATTTCGTTCAATCAAGAAAGGCGGAGACCCGTACACTATTTCATTCGACGAGGCGATGACGCTCTTGAACACACCCAAACAACCACCCAAGGGCGCGGTGATTGCAAAAGAACTCGGCAAACACCCAAAGACGAACAAAGCGATTACGCTCTATAAATCAAAGCAAGGGCTCTTCTTGAAGAAAGGCCTTCGCCGTATCCACCTCCCCGAAAGTGTCACGGCCGACTCCCTCACCCTCGACGAAGCTGTGGAATATCTCAAATAGAAACAAGAAAACCCCGATTTCGGGGTTTTCAAAGATCAATCGGTTGATGAGCGAAAAGTGTCGAAACTACTCCTTGGGGGCTTTGGATTTCACTGTGTCCATCAGCTTATGGAAGTACGGAAGGTGTGCTCGCGTAGTCGGAAAGAAGTCCTCAAGTTCTGGCACGTCAGGACTGTCTGGGCTTCCTCCATTTGCGTAGTGCTTGTTCCGTGCTATTACGAGTTTCTTTTCCGCTTCGTGGAGACTGTACGCTCTGTCAAGCTTTTCGAGTTGCTTCTTGTGCCAAGCAACTCTCCGTTTACTCCACCAGCAACGAGCGCGCCAAATACAGTATGCGATCCATCGAACACTTTCTGAAGGTGGCTGTAAAGTCACGATTGAAACTATCAGAATGCAACCGAACATAATGTACAGCAACAATCCAAATGCAATAATAATTTCTTGGAACATGGTCCTATCTCCTGTGTAAGTTGGACACCTGTACCGTACAATACCACATTTTTCATCTTTGTACTTAAACAGTGTATAGTAGAGACAATGACGCCAGTAAAGGAAATCACGGGCGCACTGTCGGAGCCGACCGCGGAAGATATTGCGTTTGTCGAGAAAGCGTACGAGGCGGCGAAGAAAGCGCATGAGGGCCAGGCCCGCTACTCGGGCGAACCATATTTCGTGCACCCAAGCGCGACTGCCAAGGTGCTCGCCGAGTACGGAATGGACGCCACCACGGTGGCAGCAGGGCTCCTCCACGACGCTGTTGAAGACGCGCGCGCAGAGCGCGAAGAGATAGAAAAAGAATTTGGCGCAGAGCTCCTGTTTATTGTCGACGGGGTGACGAAACTTGGTACTCACAAATACCGTGGCGCAGAGCGCCACGCAGAGAGCTTGCGTCGCTTGCTGGTAGCCACCGCAAGCGACATCCGCGTGCTTATCGTCAAGCTGGCAGACCGTTTCCACAATATGCAGACGCTTGAGCACGTCCCCGAGGCAAAGCGAAAACGCATCGCCCTTGAAACACTTGAGATCTACGCGCCTATCGCCGACCGCCTCGGCATGGGGAAGATGAAGCGCGACCTAGAAGATCTCGCCTTCCCATATGTAGACCCTGACGCTGCGATACATACTGCGGAAATGCGCAAACTCAAAACTGAAGAATCTGAAGAAGGACTCAAACTCGTACAGAAAGAACTTCAACGTGACCTTGCAAAACGTGGCCTCACCTCCTTCAATACCGATATACGGATGAAGGGTCTCTGGAGTCTACATCAGAAATTGAAACGCAAGCGAGATGATATTAGTCTTATTCACGACATTGCCGCGCTTCGTATTGTCGTTGCTACAGTAAATGATTGTTATATAACGCTCGGCGCAGTCCACGCACTCTACAAGCCACTCCCAGGAGAATTTAAGGACTACATCGCCTTTCCTAAGCCAAACGGCTATCAATCAATCCATACCACCGTAGTAACACCAAAAGCAGGGATTATTGAGATACAAATTCGCACAGTGGACATGCATCGTCACGCAATGTACGGAATCGCCTCCCATATGTCGTATAAACAATTAGGTAAAGAGATTGAGAGACTCGATAAAGAATCGCAAAAAAATAGATTTGCTTCACTTTCTTTCTCGTGGATTCGTTCCCTTGTCCCGTCCCTAGTACGTATAACTAAGCCGGCAGACGCTACGCGGACGCCGATAAAGATTCCGCCTTGGCTCGCGGAGCTCGCCGTCGCTCACACAGAAACAACGGGTTCAGAGGATTTTGTGGAGGGATTAAAGGGAGATTTCTTTTCACATCGCGTATTCGTGTTCACCCCAAGCGGTGACGTAATTGACCTACCAGCAAAATCAACCCCAATAGACTTTGCCTATGCTATCCACAGCAACATTGGTGACCATCTACAAGGCGCTAAGGTGAATGGGAAAATGGTCTCCTTTGAAACCGAGCTAGGAAATGGAGATGTAGTAGAGATTATTCGCCGTGAGTCTGCACATCCGTCTCCTAAATGGCTCGATGTGGCACGTACATCGCTCGCCAGAAGACACATACGCAACGTGCTTGGATTGAACGCCGCCTCTTCTGAACCTTCTCCGCGCAAGCGAGGATCTAAACACTAAAGTTGCGTACAGAATACAGTTCGTCTTCGTCTAACTGATCTGGAGCTGGAGGAGCAATAGTATCATCAATTAATTGTGTGGTGTTTGGGTATGTCTCTGTAGCAATAGATTGTGGTGGGACATCTTGTTGGACAGCAAGTGTGCTTGCAAGATGCTGGAGGTCATCGGGAGAGAAGAAGTCAATAAGAAGTCGTCCTCCTTCAGCATTCGTTTCTATAATAACGCGCGTACCAAGTGTCTCGGTGAGTGACTTCTCAAGTGCCACGATATCTGCGGTCTTGCGGTGATAACTGCGGACATTTTCCTGCGCGATAGAGCGTGCAATACGTTCTGCCGCGCGTACCGGAAGCTTCTTGAGAATAATCTCCTTAAAGAGCGTTTTCTGCTCCTCGGGACGACTGGTGAGCGCCAAGAGTGGGCGCGCATGCCCTTCATTAATTTCTTTCATCACAATCGCGTCTTGCATGTGCTCAGGGAGGCCGAGCAAGCGCAATGAGTTAGAAACGTATTCACGACTCTTGCCGAGCTTCGCAGCTGCCTCGGCCTGCGTGATGCCAAATTCACCAATGAGTTTTTGAATCGCTTTCGCGCGGTCAATCGCATTTAAATCTTCACGCTGAATATTCTCAATAATCGCGAGCTCAAGCTTGGTGAGGTTGGTCTCGCCGTGGCGAATTACTGCCGGCACTTGCTTGATCCCCGCGAGTTTACTCGCGCGCAGACGTCGTTCCCCCGCGATAAGCTCGTAGACGCTCTCGAGCCCGCCGTCGGGCTTCTCAACGTCGGTACGGCTCACCACCAGTGGTTGGAGCACGCCGTATTGGCGGATACTGTCGGCAAGCGACTTGAGCCCTTCCTCACTGAAGTCTTTGCGTGGCTGGTACGGGTTCGGCTGAATACGCTCGACGTCAATCCAAAAAACCGAATCGTATTTGGTGGGTACCGCAGCTTCGTTCATGAAAATTATTTTACCATATGGTACCCTTCGTCTATATGCCGGGATGGCGGCGGTAGGCAGCTTTCTGAAAATATAGGCATTAATGCCGGGATGGCGGAATGGTAGACG
>CAYGEV010000026.1:0-8068 GCA_964349035.1 uncultured Candidatus Saccharibacteria bacterium | reverse complement strand
CTGTATAGGTTACGGAACTATGGTGTAGGTGCCGGGGAGGAAGGCCCACGAGCCACCACTTCCAGAATAAAAACTCTCATTAACCAGCCCAGTATCATACGTTAATGTTGCCCCTCCACCCATTGAAATGGTCTGTGCAGATATGGCTCGTAGCGCTCCCCCGCCACTTATTGTTGCCGTGCCGTTTTGTGCGACGAGCGCGACAGCGCCCGCGCCTCCGGAGAGCGAGAGCGCCGGACTGTTTCCGCACCCAACGTCATTGGGGCACGCGCTGGTTGTAATAAGGAATGGGTAGCTTCCTGTTGTACCAGAGCCCGCAAACTCCCCGTTTCCTCCAAGCGAGATAACTCCATCGGCCACGATAACCCCACTTTGCGAGCCATAGGTTGGAGAAAGAACAACTCTTCCTCCGCCAGTAACCGAGATCGAGCCCGTTACCCAGAGAGTTCCGCTAACGGTAAGTGTCCCTCCCCCATTTATTGTGAGATTCCCAACAATTTTTTTCGGACCGATCGTTGCTCCCGACGAACCAACGGTTTGGTTTCCATTTAACACTCCCCCACTCTCCGCATCTTCTTTCCAGGCGTCTATTTGAGCGTCAACAAGAGGCATAGGTTGTGGGGGTGCGCTGTACGTCGTGTTGCAGAGTTTGTTGGTTTCGATTGCGGTAGTGCAGTAGAGCGTTCCATAAGCGGTCACCCCCTCCACCGTATCAGCTATTGCATCCCCTCCTTCTGAGCCGACATATGCGCTTGCAGGAGAGGTTCCCCCACCAAGGAGTGATGCCCCTCCCCCAAGGGAGAAACGGAAGTAGCCGTCAAGCGTGGCCGGTGTTGTCGACCCCCACGAGGAGTTGTAGCGACCAATAGCAGAACTCCCGAGCGGATAACCATCTTCATTTACGCCAAGAATATAATATTTTGACGCGCTTGAGCTCGCGTCAATAACAAGCCAATAATCTTTTCCGCTCGCGAGGATGGGAGTTGAGGGGAGCTCAACACTTACCCAATCAAAACTAGTAGAGACTGCTGACTCAGCGAGCGTTCCAGAGAGAAGAGTTGTTGAGCTCGGCTTTCCTGCGGTGTCGGGGACGATGCGGACGGTGACATTGCTCGGAGCCCCAACCTTTTTTATATACAACTCAATGTTGTTTGCGCGCACACTTGAGGAGAGGCGGAACTTCTGTGCGAAGTCCTCGGTATCGTTATCGTTGCCGAAGGTGATACACGTAGAGCTACTGCACGTACTGATCGGTGTTGGCAGTTCATTTGCTTGGTCCACATAGACCTCGGGCGGAGTGGCAGCGACGGCGCTTCCTGTAATCTGTACTCCGCTTGTAGCATCAATATTTCCATTTGCGTACACACTACCGTTGATAATCGCTCCGCCCGAGAGGGAAAAACCTCCAGCGCCCACCTGCACCCCATAATGGAACGCGACTATAGAAGTGTCTATACCCGCGGAAGCGCGGACAGTTTTTTGGGCACGCGGTTCCGTGTCGTTTGGAATGTATCCAGTTGCCGTTATTATTTTCTCGCTCACAGAAGAAACGACAGAAACGGAGAACGTGCCTGCCCCAAGAGGAACGCCTGATTCTCCTGCATAATTTGTATTTTCGTTGAGTGTGGCAATCGCGTGGTCTATACCCGCTTCAGCAAGATGAAGCGCCTGTGCCTCCTCGCTTGCGAGGCGAGCATTTTTGGCTGAGCTGACAAATGACGTAGTGAATGCGCTCGTCATCGCAGTAAATACGCCAAAGAATATTAGAGCGATAAGTACTACGTGTCCGCGAAAGAGGTGGTTCATAGAGAAAGATTGCGCGCGCGCACCGTCAGAGAGAGCGGTACCGAAGCATTTCCGTGCCCCTCACTCACCGATGCGTTCACCGACACAGTGACGCTTGTCGCTTGAGTTACGTCTGTAGCGTTGTAGGAAAAGGAGAGGTCAGTGAGCGATGTTCCAATAATCTGCTCGCGCGTTTGCCGCACGCTCCCCGCTCCCGCCTCAACGCGCATGTGCGCAGAGGAATCTTCTTGATAGATAACCGCGTAGTCGAAGACGCCCGCGATAATCGCTCCTGTCGCATCTACCGACGGCATCCTTACAACAAGAGTCTCTGCGCCAGTACTATATGAACCAGTGGTGAAAGAGTGTGAGGCGAGGATACGATTTGCTGGAATAACAATGTTTGAAACAGATCTAATAACACCACTAGCATCTGAACGCGCGTCATATTCTGCAGATTCTTCACTCGCAAGACGCGTAAAGGAGAAGTATAAGCTGTGTATGGCAAGCAAGAGGAGTGCCGTGAGGCCGACAACAAAAACGGTTTCAATGAGGGTGAACCCACGCATCATAGGAGTCCTCCGCTCGGAGCGAAGATGGTGGAGAGGGTGATGTCGTGTGCGGCACCCGTGCGCGACACCCACGACACTACAATTGTCACTTTTTTTGTATCATTCTCACCATCTTCGACCACGACGCTTCCTGCCCCGCTAGGCAAAGAGGCAAGGCGTTCATCAGAAAGGGCCCCACTTGCTGGGAGTTCCACATACCCTCCATCCCGAAGATCTTCAAGACTGCCAGAAGCGATAGTAAGAGCAAGCTCTTCGAAGCGAGCAGAGTCTTGTAGCATACTCAAGCGCACAAGTGCCGTCAGTGTCACAAGCATCGCAACCACGATTCCCACCGCGACAAGGATTTCAATAAGAGTAAACCCAGCACCAAAGATTCTTTTTGTGTTGCTTTGGTGCTGGGTGAAGCCGTGGGCGCGAGACATGTTAGATAGCCGATGAGAGTGAATAAATTGGTGCAATCATTGATACGGCAAATATGCCAACAAAGGCACCGATGAAAAGCATTAAGAGTGGCTCAATAACGGTCGAGAAATCCTTTGTCTTCTCTGCAACATCAGTTTCGTAGAACTCGGCGATTTGTTTCAGCATCCCCGCAACATTTCCAGTCTCCTCTCCAACCATAAGCATGTCGCTCATCAGAATCGGATATAGGTTTTGATGCTCTGCAAATGAGGAAGAGAGTGTCTCCCCCTTGCGTACACGGACTTCTGCTTCAGCAATGACCCCGGCAAATGACGGAGTGTGCACCACATCTTTGGTTATTGCGAGCGCGTCGAGCACCGGCACGCTAGCCGAGAGGAGCGAGGAGAGAGTGCGCGCAGCACGAGCAGAATAGGTCTCGCGCACCATCTCGCCGATAACCGGAATTCGTAGAGCGACCGCGGTGATAACACGGCCCCCAAACGCTGATCGAGCGAAGGAGATGACGCCCGCGAAGAGCCCGACAAGAATCATACATACTGCTAGAACGTGTGCCACCATAAAGTCTGAAATGGCCACGATAACCTGGGTAGAAAGTGGCAAATCTACCCCAAGAGACTTGAACGTGTCGGTGAGCGTCGGTACGACATAGATAAGCATAAGCACACCGACGATAACAATCGCTACAAGCACAATCGAAGGATATATCATCGCGCCACGGATTTTGCGACGCAGCTCCTCAGAACGCTCCATTTGGAGCGCGACAACCGAGAGGGACTCGGTGAGCGAGCCCGACTCCTCGCCTGCTCGCACCATTGCGATAAATAAGGAGGAAAAGACTTTTGGATAGAGCGCAAGCGCTTCATGGAAGGAAGACCCTTGCTTAATCGCATCAGACATACCAACGACTATTTTTTTCAAATATTTGTTGCTCGACTGGCGCTCAATAATGGAAAGCGCTCGAGCAAGAGATAGTCCGGCAGAGAGCATCGCGGATAGGTTTTTTGCAACGCGGATTACCTCCTGGTGCTTGATACCTGTTCCAAATGTGATTGTGAGCCATGTAGGCAGAGACAAAAAAGGCTTCTTTTCTACAAGATTTATAACTGTACCACCATCCTTTTGTACCTGATCGTAGACTACAAAGCGAGATGGTGCCTCGATGACACTCGTCGATTCTCCGGCCCCCTCTTTGCGTATTGTTACTGCGTATTTCATATTCATTCGGTTATAGCTCGGAGCACCTCCTCGATACTTGTTGTTCCGTTTGCTGCCTTATAGAGGCCATCCTCAAGCATAGTGAGCATCCCCTCTTTCTTCGCCTGTGCCTCTATGGCGTCGCTGGTGCTTGAGCGGAGGATGGTTTCGCGTATTGCGGGAGAAACCGCGAGTATTTCGTGGATACCAATACGGCTCTTATACCCGTCCGGACACTCTTCTGAAGGGATCGGGCGATAAAATGGAATTGAATCAAGCGTCGCACTTTTCTTAACAAGCTTCTCATCTTTAAGTGTCTGCAGGGCCCTCTCAAACGCCTCATTGCTTGCTATGGAGGAGCGCATCTTTTCTGGCAAAAGGTATGATTCTTTTTTCTCACATAGCTTTCGTACCAAGCGTTGCCCGACTATGACGCGCACGGTAGAGGTGAGTAGAAATGGTTCTACTCCCATATCAATAAGGCGCGGGATTGCTCCGGCCGCGCTGTTGGTGTGGATTGTGGAGAGGACTAGGTGTCCGGTAAGTGCGGCGTTAATCGCGAGAGAGGCGGTCTCGCTGTCGCGAATCTCACCGACCATAATAATGTCAGGGTCTTGGCGCACCAGTGAGCGAAGTCCGTTGGCGAAAGTAAATCCTATTTGAGCATTCACTTGTGTCTGGTTCACCCGCTTCATCTGGTATTCAATAGGATCTTCTACTGTGGAGATGTTTACGTCTGGCTGGTTTAAGATATCAAGCATGGTGTAGAGCGTAGTCGTTTTACCACTCCCCGTTGGCCCAGAGATGAGGATAATTCCCGTCGTTTGGGTTAGCGCCTTGTGAATACGCTCCATATTTTCTCCATGGAGTCCTAGAGCCTCGAGCGTAAAGCCCTTCCCTATTGTTTCGCGAAGTAGGCGCATTACCGTTTTTTCTCCGAAGAAGGTCGGGAGGATTGAGACACGGAAGGAAACCTTGTCTTCCTCAGTTTCCATTTTGAACCGCCCGTCTTGAGGGAGACGCTTCTCATCGAGCTTCAAGTTGGAGAGAACCTTAATGCGCGCGACAATGCCGGGCGCCGCGGTCTTAGGGAGCGTCATCGCGTCGTGTAGGATCCCGTCGATACGATAGCGCACCAGCACTTCCTGTTCCATCGGCTCGATGTGGATGTCGGATGCGCTCTGTACGATAGCGTGGCGTAGCAGTGTATCAACAATACGCACGACAGGGAGATCCTCGGCAATCTTTTTCAAATCTTCTCCAGAGAGATCCTTCCCACCATCTACAACGGCACGAATTTTCCCCGTTTCTACAGAAATAATGTCTCCGAACTCGTCTTTGAGTGATTTCTGGTATTGTAGGAGCGCGTGTTTAATACTCTCGGAGTCAGTGAGGCGTGGCAATATTTTAAGCCCTGTCTTTTTTCGCACGGAATCAATCGACACCAAGTCATCAACGTCGAGCATTGCAACCTCGAGCTCCCCGCCCTCTTTGCGGAAGGCGATAATATTGTGTGTGCGCGCAATAGGCTCGGGGATAAGGGTTAACACCTCTGGCGGGAAATGGTGGTCCTTCAGATTGACGAATGGGATACCAAGCACATATGCTTGGATACGGCGAAGAGCGTCTTCGGTGAGGGTGCCTCGCGCGACGAGAATGTCGCCGAGCGACTGCCCCGTCTTCGTCGCCTCCTTGTCTGCGCTGTCAATGTCCTTTTTTGAGACGAGTCCGGAGTCGGTAATAAATTCTTTCAGTTCCCCCTTTGAAACGTGCATATCTATAGTATAGCGTGGAGAGCCACTGATTTAATCCACATTTCACACACGCTGTGCGTTGATCTTGTTTTTGTTTGACTCCGGAGAAGGGTTTGGTATACTGAAAGGTAATTGGATGCCCCTTCGGGGCTTTCACTTTATAAAGTGCGACATACATATTCCATATCATGATTGACTTAAAGACCATCAATGCAGTGCTCGGAGAGTTTGAGGATCGAGGCATTTCCCGCGCCACCATGATGAGCGCGATAGAGAGCGCTATGGCCACTGCCTACAAGCGCGAATACGGGAAGCGCGGACAGGTGATAAACGCGAAGCTCGACCTCGCTACCGGCACGATTGCTTTTGAGCAAATTAAAACTGTTGTTGACGAAACGACGGTGCGCTTCCCTGCGCCCGATGAAGTGATGGCATACGAACATGCGCATGAGCATCACCACGCGGAGGAGGAGCACTTGGCCGAAGGCGAGCTCCCTCGTTTTGATGCAGAGAGGCACATTCTTCTTGCTAATGCGAAACTAATGAAGCGTGATGTTGTTCTTGGAGAAGAGATTATCTTCCCGCTTGAGCCACAAGACGACTTCGGGCGCATCGCCGCACAAACCGCGAAGCAGGTGGTTATTCAGAAGGTGCGCGAGGCCGAGAAGCTCTCAATGATGGAGGAGTTTGGTGAGAAAAAGGGCGAGATCGTGAGCGGCATTGTCCAGCGCATGGAGCGAGGGGCTATTTTTGTTGATCTTGGGCGCACGACCGGAATCATTCCCTATGAGGAGCAGATCCCAGGAGAGCGATATCGTATGGGCGAGCGCATCCGCGCATATCTCTACGCGGTAGACGAAGGGTTCCGTGGTGTGTACTTACGTCTCTCTCGCGCGCATCCAAAGTTTGTCGTGAAGCTGTTTGAGCTTGAGGCCCCAGAGCTTGCTTCTGGAGCTATTGAGGTGAAGGCGCTCTCTCGTGAGCCTGGGAGCCGTACTAAGATAGCCCTCGCCTCAATTGATTCTCACGTAGACCCGGTAGGGTCTCTCGTGGGACAGCGTGGAGTACGCGTTTCTACCGTAATGAGCGAGCTCGGTGGCGAACGCATTGATATTATTGAGTGGAATGACGATGCAAAAGAGTTTGTGAAAGAGGCGCTATCTCCAGCAACGCCAATCGAAGTTGTTCTTGATGAAGCAGAGCATCGCGCTACGGTTACGGTATCCGAAGACGAGCAGTCTCTTGCTATCGGCCGAGGCGGGCAGAACGTGCGCCTTGCCGCCAAGCTCACTGGGTGGAACATAGATATCGTATCTACCGGCGGTAGCGTCGTCACATCAGAAGAAACCGCGAAGGACATAGACCCAGCAGACTCTGCGAACGTGATGCCAAGCGAGAGTGTTGAGGTTGTTGTAGATCCAGTAAAGGAGCAGACTATCCTTCCAGCAGAAGAAGAGCTTGCCTCTGTTCCATCAAGTGATGCAACGGTTGCCGACGTCTCTGAAGATCGTGACAAAGCGAAAGACGAATAAACATTAAACAAAAGAGTATAATCAATAGTATATGAACTTACTGCACGATATTGATTCTGGAGCAAAGGAAGAGATGCATGTGATTATCGAGATTCCAAAAGACTCTCACAATAAATACGAGATTGATAAAAAGACTGGACTTATCAAGCTTGATCGCGCAAATTATTCTTCAGCGGCGTACCCATTTGACTACGGTTTCGTACCGCAGACGCTCTGGGACGACGGAGACGCGCTTGATGTCGTGGTGCTTACGACCTACCCACTCGCCGTTGGCGTGTTAGTGGAGGCACGCCCAGTTGGGATCCTGAATATGATTGATAGTGGCGAAGCAGATGAAAAAATCATCGCAGTCCCTGTGCACGACAGACGCTGGGAAGCCGTCCAGGACATCAAGGATGTGAATTCCCATACGCTCAAAGAGATTAGCGAATTCTTCGAGACCTATAAAAACCTCAAGGGCAAGCCTTCTGTGGTGCAAACGAATGGGTATAAGGGTCGTGCAGAAGCGGAGGCCGCATTTCTGCGTGCGAAGGAGTTGTATACTAAAGCGAAATAATGAATAAGTATATGGAACAAGCGCTCACAACCTCTGCAACAGACCTTTCCCACAAGATGCCCTCGGCACGACAACAGTCGTGGGGCGTCGTTATCTCGATTGTAGTGATTGTCGGGATGATTACCATCGGAGCTTTTTACGCCTGGGGTGAACGCATCGAGGAAGAGCGTGCGCTTACGATGCCGACAGAAACAGAATCATAATAATAATCATGCAGTATCCTATGAAACAACACGCATCAATGCTAGTGCC
>CAYGEV010000025.1:0-8313 GCA_964349035.1 uncultured Candidatus Saccharibacteria bacterium | reverse complement strand
CTGCAAAATAGTCTCTCAGCCGTCTTTTTAGATACCCACGACCAAATCCTGTCTTTAACTGAAGTTCCCTTTTGCGCGCATCTGTTTTACTCAAACACGCTTCATAATACACAAGAGTAACGCTGTCGAACTGTTTTGTCGATCTCACTTTCTTTGATTTATGCTCCTCGACCCGATTACGAAGGTTATTCGTAAAACCTGCATACAACACAGGCTCAGTGTTCTTATTTTTACAATGTAAGATGTAAGTGTAATACATACCCACTCCCGACCCAAAGGCGCAGCGCCATTGAGGCGGGTCCGCCTAAATGCCCTACGGGCTTTTGGCGGAAAACCAATTCTGCTCTCTAGAACCAACTCACGACCCTCTCCCACCACGAAGGAGTGGAGGTCGCCGCCGGAGGTGGCGGTACTACTACGATAACCTCTTCTCCACTTCGCGCAACTCCAAACGCCGTGCGTATAGCCGCGTCTCGCCCGCGCTCTGTGGCGAGCGCGGCGAGACTGCTCTCAATCATCTCCTTGCGCTCTGTTAGAGCCTCATACTGCCACTGCGCTTCATGCGCTTCAGACACCGCGATACGCGCCTTCCCGAGCAGATCTAGAATGCTCGAGAGGAGCCAGAAGGCGACCAGAAGCAAGACGCCAATAAGCAATCCTTGTCGCCACTCCTTCCACTGTTTCGCTCGCATACTCAAAGTATATCTCGAATTTACTCTGAAGAGGATTGCACCATTTTCATAAACACCTCTTCGGGGATTTCGACGCGATTCTTGTCAAATTGCGCACGGAACTTCTTCCCCTTCTTCTGCTTCTGCAGGAGCTTGTTCTTACGAGAAACGTCGCCTCCATAGAGATACCCGGTCACGTCTTTGCGCATTGCCGATAGTGACTTTGATGCAATAATGCGCCCATCTGACTTAGCCTGAATCTTGGTAACGGAGAGCTGTTTCGGAAGTAAGCTGTGTAACTTCTCCACCATCTTGTCCCCCTCCTCTACTACTCTACGGCGCGCGACCACACGCGCAAAAGCGGGTACGGGCTCCTCTGCTACAAGGATATCGAGGCGAACAACATCGGCGAGACGTTCAGAAAGAATCTCATACGAGAGCGACGCGTAGCCAGAAGAAAGACTCTTGAGCTTATCAAAGAACCCACGCATCAGCTCGCGAAGCGGCATCTCTACTACCATCTCAACGCGCCCGTCTTGATGTGTTTCTGTACTTACTGTCTGCGCCTCGTGATCGTAGAGAGCTTGGATAAGCGCGCTAAGAGAATCGAGAGGGGTGAGGATAATTACTTTTGCCCACGGCTCTTCGATCTTCTCAATGTCGCCATGTTCTGGAAACTTCGCGGGCGTGTAGATCACTTCTCGTGTCCCATTAGTCTTTGTTACTACATATGAGATGGTAGGGATGGTCACAATGAGCGCAAGGTCAAATTCTCGCTTTAAGCGCTCAACCACAATCTCAAGGTGGAGAAGCCCTAAGAAGCCACACCGGAACCCTCTCCCGAGTACACCAGAGGACTCTTCTTCAAAAGAGAGCGAGGAGTCCGAGAGGCGTAGTCGCTCAAGCGACTGGCGGAGCGATGGGAGATCATCTTGATCTTCAGGATATACTGACGCCCACACGACAGGGCGAGGGCGAGCATACCCAGGCAGTGGTGGTAGAGAACCTCTGGCACTTCCTACCGTATCGCCCACCGCGACAACGCCGGCCTCCTTGATGCCGGTAACGATATAGCCGATCTCGCCAGCTGAAATAGAATCCGCTGGGCGCTCTTCTGGAGCAAATACACCCACCTCAAGTGCGACAAACTCCTTCCCTGCCGCACTGAAGGCGAGCGTCTGCCCCTTCTTGAATGTGCCGTTAAAGACGCGGAGGCACACAAGGACTCCACGATGTTTTGAGTAGGAGAAGTCAAAGACAAGTCCGCGTGGCTCATCTGCGGGAGCTGAAACAACCTCTTTAGTCTCTGTGGGTGGTGGTACGCGCTCTACAATGGCCTCAAGTAGCTCTTCTACTCCCTCCCCAGTCTTGCCCGAGACCTTGAGGATGGTGTCGGAAGAAATGTTAAGAAGGCGCGCGAGTTCTGTACCCACCTCTTGTACGCGCGACGCTGGCGAATCTATTTTTGAAAGTACTGGGATAATGACACACCCTTGTTCCTGCGCCGCCGCAAGGGTGGTGAGCGTCTGCGCCTGTACCCCTTGAGTCGAATCAACAAGGAGCAAGACACCCTCTACAGCGTGGAGCGCGCGCGACACCTCGTAAGAAAAATCTATGTGTCCTGGGGTATCAATAAGGTTCAATACATACTCATGCCCCTCGCTTCGCTCGGGGCCTCCAGAATGACAAATCATTCTTACGGGTTGCATCTTGATCGTAATCCCCCGCTCGCGCTCCAGGTCCATACGGTCAAGCACTTGGTCACGCATCATCCGCTCTGGAATGGTTCCCGTGCGCTCAAGTAGGCGGTCGGCGAGTGTAGACTTGCCGTGATCAACGTGCGCAATAATAGAGAAATTTCTAATGTGATTTTGGTTCATGGTTGCGGATGTTCTTCTGCAGAAGGCACAAGAACGTCTCTGCGTTCGTTTGAAGATGCCATGCGCTTACTAACTGCCTCTATCGCACTCTTAAACTCTTCGTTACGAATAAAAAATAGGGTAAGAGCTGAGACAATAACTCCCACGACACCAGCAAAAAGACCCTGTGTGAAAACGGCCATGAGGGTCGTGAGTGGCGCAATACCACCCTCAATAGCGAGCGTTAGGTATGTTGCAGACCCGCCAACAATAGTTGCCAGAGTTCCGTGGCAGAGTGGGCGTATGAGAGTGAGTCCGAGCCCTGGAGCTACTCTAGCAAGAGAAAAAAGTGAGAGTAGTGCAACACTTATCTGACCTATCGTCCCCGCAAGAGCAAGTAGAAGAATACTCGTACCAGAAACGTCTCCAACACGAAGAGTATGCGCAAACCACACAGGGAATCCTGACGCGGGATCGAGAGAGAGAAGGAAGAATGCGAGACATGCTGTAATAAGTCCGCCAACAATCTGATAACTAAGTGGTCGCCACGATTCGCGTACCGCGTAGAGCGCGCGCGAGAAGAGGAGCACGAGCCCCTGCGCCGCAAGCCCGACAGCAAGGATAGCAAGAAGAGCGGCGGTGAGGCGTGTTGCGTCCCAGTCGAAGGCACCCGTACCAAGAATCACACGCACCAAGTGCGCGCGGAGCACTATGATAAGCCCGAGCGAGACTACTGACCATAGAATAATGTGCCGAGCTCCCGTAGAAAGAATTTTTGTAAATTCCTCTTTATTATCTTTCGCCGAGGCTTCAGATAGTGCTGGGAACGCAGCTACCGCATACGAGGAGCCGATGAGCGCCAGCGGGACTGCCTGCAAATTGCTTGCGAAGCTAAAGACTGAAATGGCTCCGGTACCGATTCTTGATGCTAAGGCCGTAAGAAACAGGGCCGTAACCGAGCCAGTGCCTAGAGCTAGAGAACGAGGAACAGAATCACGAATAATCGGGAGCATGGTGGCGAGGCGTGGGATGCTCATTCTCGGCATCACTCCTGCTTGAATAAGTACTGGGATATTTACAACCAGATACGCAAGCGAGCCAAGTAAAACGCCAAATCCTATCCCAACCAGACCAAAATATGGATAAAAAAAGATTACTCCTATAATAATCCCAAGATTATAAAGCACAGGGGAAATGGCGAAGATAGCGAAGCGTCTATGCACTTGTGTAACGCTCGCAAAAAGACTTGAAAGACCTAAGAGTATTGGCTGTACGAGCAGTAGTCGAGAGAGGAGGATGAATTCAGTGTGTAGTGGAGACTATACGAAAGATGGGTACAGGAATGCTAAAAATTCTGGCATCCAAATAACAAATCCTATACAAACAATACCGCCAAATCCAAGTAGGAATGTTGCAGATTCCGACAAGATTTTTTTTGTAGTGGTTGCGTCTATTCCAGCAATGCGTGGAATAATCACATACGCGCTTACAAGCGAAGCCACGAATACGAAAACAAGGTCCGGTATTCGGAAGGCTGCGTAATAGAGGTCGAGCACCTCACCCGCGCCAAACATATGTGCGAACGTACGGTCGCGAAGGAGCGCGAGGAGCTGGGCCGCAAGGGTGAGCCCCGCGAGCAAATACGCGGCCTGGTGCAGGCCGCGTATCGGCATCGCGATTCGCGCAAATAATTCTCCCATTACCCTATTCTAACGTATTTCTCGTATTTACTGAACTGGAGGGGTCGAGACGGAAAGAAGGTTTGCTGGAAACGGATTCTTACCCGCCTCGAGGCTTGCAAGCTGAGTCTCTACTGCAGTAGCGTTTTCTAGCGAGATGGCGGCGATAGCCTTCATTTCTTCAAGGGCTCCAGTCAAATTTCCTCTCTTCGCCTGGACTGCGGAGAGGAAGTAGCGCGCGTTTGCGAAGTCTCCATTCGCGTCTACCGCAGCTCGCAATGCAAGTTCTGCATTCGCTAGGTCGTTCTTTGCGGCGTAGAGAATACCAACCTGGAAGAGAATGTTTGGGTCGTTCGGGGTAAAGTACGCTGCGGCAAGAGCTGACGCTAGAGCATCATCAACATTTCCTGCCTGCACCTGAAGCTGGGAGAGAAGGAAGATCGCGAGCGTGTAGTCTTGCTTTAATGCAATCGCGGACTTCAAGTATTCGTCTGCGCTCTCAGTGTCACCTGCAGCAATTGCAAGTTGTGCGAGAGTATATGGGATTTGTGGATTCGACGGATGCAGCTCGCCTGCTCTCTCATAAGCAATCTTCGCGTTCTCATATGCGCCCTCTACGTTAAGTGGGACAGCTTGAGAATACAGGTTACCGAGAGCGAGCCAGTTACGGTAATCAGATGACGCGAGTGTAGAGGCGGTAAGCGCCGAAGTAATTCCCGCAGAGAGCGCCTCCTGAAAAGCAGTACGTGCGGTAGTAATCGGCATCGTCGTAGATGCGGCGATTTCGTTAAGGCGCGCATACGCAATCTGCGAGCTAATACGGTGGGTGAGCGCTGAAGATGCAAATGCGAGAGAGCGGTCAGTGGCTTCTTGTGCCCCGCTCAAGTCACCTGCAGAAAGTGCTACATCTGCTTCAATAATTCCAGAGGTTGCTATAAAGCGCTCTGTAAGCATATACGCCATAAGAATAGTCCCGAGAAGAATGATTGTAAGGGCAAAGACAATAATGAACCCGAGGCGTGGACTACGCGAGAACGCAACCCCCCACTGCTCCCCATTACGAGCGAATCGCATAGTAGATGCGAAGATGCCCATAAAGACGAATGTAAGAGTAATAACAAGTGCGCTTGGCAAGTCGAAGAAAGAGATCGCGAAGAGATAGATAGAAGCGATGAACGAGAATGTCGCTACAGAGCGAGTTATTGTATCCTCTGGAGTTCTGAGAATAAGTGTGCGTAGCCCCAAGATAACGAGCAATAAGAAACAAAGTATCCATGCGGCAGCGCCAACCAACCCAGTAGTAACTACAGAGGTAGGGATGAAGCCGATGCCAGAACCAAAGTCAACATTCCAGAACAGAGTTGTGTTAAGAGATACGTCGCGATATTTCAACCACTCAACACCAAATGTGCCTGGACCAGATCCAAATGCTGGAGCAGTAGACAGAGTCCCTCTACCAACAGAGAAAGTAGATTCCCAAGATGGGCGAACATTTACTTCGCCTGTGCCAAACGTAGTAGAGAGTGCGTTACCAAGGTTGCTCCCAATAATGAAGAAGAGGGAGACTGCGAGAACAATAAGAGGAAGTGAGAGGGGGCGACTCCCTTCATCTACAGACATTGGCTCTTCACTTACCAATGAGACACCATCCAAGTCGCTGTCTTTGTGCGAAGCGCCACGGCGCATTATAGATTCCACAAAAAAACCAAGAGAGACGAAGCCGATCAAGATCCATACGAGCTCTATGTTTGCAAGAGCAATTAAGATAAGGGCTCCAACCATTCCGGCTATAAGGGCTCGGCGCGCACGAGGAGCAAGCTCAAACTCGCGAAGAGCTACTAGAGTACCAATAACGCCGAGGCCTAGAATAAACGCTAGCTCCTTAACAGAACCAGCGATAGAGAACGCTGGTGAGATCGTTTCTGGAGAGAATTTGCCTACGATAACAACAGCTAGCTGGATAGCGACGAGAACAAGGAATGTGAGCCCTGTGCTGTGCATAAAACTCTTGAAGTGCTCTGGTCGACGCACAACAAGCGCAGTGAGTGTTCCGAGGATCGTAACAACTATCATCAATCCTAACGTGCCTGGCTCAAGCCCAAGTCCCCATAGAGATTCTGGAAATGGTTTGCCAGAAAAGATTGCTGAAAGGGCGTAAGAGACAACCGGAAGCCAAAGTGCGCCAATAAGCGCGAGAGGAGGAAGAATAATATTCCCGCGTGATAGACGTGCCAAGATATATAGAGCGAGCGTTAGGAGCGCTCCGCCTGCGAGTACGAATGATTTCGTGACATTGAGCGGAATTGAGGACGAAGGAATAAATGCAAAAATTGCAACAACAATAGTCGCAATAAGCACGGTGAGTGTTATGGACTCTAGGGAACGTGGGCTCTTTACTGTAGGCAAATGTTCTGGAGGCATACTTTTATAATTTAATACGGTCTACGGTTAATAATATGTGACTAAGTATACTATGTATTCTTATCTGTACAGGGTTGCTTCATCCACAGAAAAGAGTGTGGTATAATACAAGCAGACTGGGTCAGACAGTCGCTCTCTGCGCAAGCAGAGGGAGGAAAGTCCGAACATGCACGCACAGCGCAAGCTGTGTACCAGGTAGCGGCTCCGACGTTACAGTCGGAGCACCGACCACAAGCGTCGGTGGTAACGCCCGTCGTCCGCGAGGATAGAGGTGCCTACAGAGACGATTTTTCTCGAAAGAGAAAAATCGCCCTACGGAGCTTTATGCGAAGTAGGGCGAGACCCCAAGTAATTGGGGAGATGCAACGAACAAATCCTTACCCGCATGCAAGGCCGTGCCCGCCCACATCTGCGAAGTTGTGGCGGGAGTGCCGCTCGAGGTGCTGAGCAATCAGCATCCCAGATAAATGACTGTCCGTGAGTGCGCAAGTACGCACGACAGAATTCGGCTTATCGGCCCAGTCTACCAAATGCAGAGCCCCTCGCGCAAGCGAGGGGCTCTGCTTACTTCCCTACTCCACAAACCATGGGGTTTTAATAAACATCAGCTTCGTTCCTGTGGCGACCGCGTGGCGCTCTGCGAATCCAGAGGCGGTTTCAAGCGCATATCGCGCAGAAACCACTGGATAGAAAGAGGTGGGGTATGTATCTGGAGAGACCTTGTGCGCAGAAGAAACGACGCGCATCTCTTCATCAAGCCAGAAGATGTCTATAGGTATCTGCATCTCCTTCATCCAAAATCCATATCTGTCATCCTCCTCAAATATAAATAGCATGCCAAAGTTTTCAGAAATCTCTTCGCGATCGCCAAGTCCGCGCTCGCGCTCCTCGCTCGTCATCGCATACTCAATCACCATCTCTACTCCGCCAAACTCAACTCGAGCGAAATCTGTATCGTCTCCACGAAATAACAGAACCCACACAAACACGGAAACAAAAATAGCGAGCCAAATGTAGATAATGTAGTTGGGCTTCATGATGGCCTAGATGGCGCGATACACCACGAGACTAATGATCGCAAACACGATCGAGATATACAGGAGATATGCGGCAATGGTGAGAAATACAGGAAGAGAAAACGCCACCGACACAAGAAGCGTCCCGATACCAAACGATTGGAGAACCATCTTCATCTTCCCCGAAAACTCAGCTTCAATGGGGATGCCTTGGAAACGCTTGCGGTAATACGCACTCACCATAAGCGAAATCTCTATCCCAATAATGGTCGCGGCGAGATACCAGTTTAAAAACTTCGAAATAAGTATGGCCGACGAGAGTCCAATGAGAAGCTTGTCAGCAACTGGGTCGTACATCTTCCCCCACTCAGTAATTTGCCCGCGCGTACGCGCAAGCGAGCCGTCGACCGCATCAGAAAAGGCAGAGATGACAAAGAGCACTAGGCCCCACACATAGAGCTCTGCAACAAAGAGGTAGACCACGAACGGAATAGTGAGAAATCGAAACCAGGTAACCGCATTTGGCGTTACGAAACGCGGAATAAGAAGAAGAAACGTGTGCTTGAGAATAATGTCTGTGAGAGTAAGTGCGGGCATATATCTCGTTCTCAGCATTGGCGGTGTGTATTATACAAGGTTCGAATGTATTTTGAAAGCAACCCTGATG
>CAYGEV010000024.1:0-8635 GCA_964349035.1 uncultured Candidatus Saccharibacteria bacterium | reverse complement strand
TATATAGCCACTCCTTCTTCGCTTGGCGCATCTTCTTTTACAAATTTTGAAATGGTTTTACCGAACGCAGCTCCCAGCGAGAACACTTGGAAGCCGCCCGAGTCGGTCATCGTGGGACCATTCCAGTTCATAAACTTGGCGAGCCCTCCCGCGTCTTTGATTACCTTCTCTCCGGGCTGGAGATAGAGGTGGTAGGTGTTCGCGAGCACCACCTGTGCGCCAAGCTTTTTTAACGCCTCAGGGAAAACGCCTTTCACATCCGCCTTGGTACCCACTGGGGTAAACGCGGGCGTGCGGATAACGCCGTGGGACGTGGTAATTACTCCGGCGCGGGCTCTGCCCGCGCCGTCTCTCTTTTGAATTTCAAAACGAATTACACTCATTACCCTCACCCTACCGCGTACACAGCTATTTGACAAACAGGAAATATAGTTTATTCTGCTCTTAGGTTCAGCCAGGCGTCAGGTTCCGTCCGGAACCACCTAGGCAAGGAGATCCTTTATGAAAAAAGTTTTTGCTTTAGTCGCTTGTCTCTGGCTCGCGAGCTGTTCGAGTCTGAACGACACCGCTCGCGCCATCGAGGAGGGCGAAGAAAACACCTCGTTTCACTACCAGGTGATTATCTATCCAGGGCTCGATGAAAATTTCGACCCAAACCCGACGCTCACTTTGGCTGAGCTCAACCAGCTCAAACAGTTAGACGAGTACTGTGCAGTACAGACTGTGGAGGCCTTGGCTGGGTTGCCGAAAGAAATGTTTCGCCAGGGCATCACGTTTGGACTACTAAACGCTATATTCGGTAGTCTCGGAGCAGAGCTTGCTTTTGGCAGCACGATAAACCCTCGAGAATACTTTGAGTATTTCGGTATGGCTGGAGTTGGAAATGGCACAGCCAGTGGCATCAACACTTACCAACAGATGGAGAATGTCGTGCAGGGCTACTGTATGACAGGTATGGTGTACAAGGCAGACGAGCTCGAAGGAAAACTTCGCCGAATCTTCATTGTGCCAATGTACGTCGGCAATGCGGAGATGCCGGAAGTCGGCGACAAGCCGGCTCCAAACTTCAGAGGTGGAAGCGCAACATCCTTTCCGCTTCGTTAATTGAGCCAGTGCGAATTGGGCGACAACTCTATCGAGTTGTCGCCCACCTTCTTTTTATACTTTTTTATTTACGGCTTCTGCACCTTCACGAGCTCGACTTCAAACACGAGCGTGGAGTTGGCAGGAATAATGTCACCGATCGCACGGTCGCCATAGGCGAGAAATGCTGGGATAACGAGCAATCTCTTCCCCCCTTCTTTCATTCCCACAATCCCCTGATCCCAACCCTTAATCACTCGCCCTGCGCCAAGGTCAAAAGTAAAGCCGTCTGCGCTGTGTTTAAGAGATGCGTCAAAAACCGTACCGTTCGTAAGCGAGCCAACGTATTGCACTGTAACTGTATCTCCTGACGCTGCTGCTACACCAGTACCAACAACGGTATCGGTTATCTGTAAGTTTGTTGGGTTCTCTGTAACCATAGGTTTTGTTTTATCAGTAGTAAAGGTTGAAACAGATGCTTCCTGTGCAACATTCCTCTCGAAGAGTGACCCAGGAAATATAAAGAAAAACAGAACAACAAAAAGTGCGAGCGCTACTGCAATACCGGTTTGTATTATGTTCATATGATATATAGTATAACGCACCTTATGGCTGTTGGAAGGCCTTAAACTTAGCAACTTCTGCCTCAACGGCATCTTTCGCAATAGTCTCGTGCTCAGGCACTTCTTTATCGAGAAGGGCTTGTACCCCAGCTGAGTCTCCTGCCTCAGCAAGCCTGGCGAACTCCGCCTTTGCACTGTCTGAGAGCTTGCTCGCCACCGCTATGGTCGCCGCCTTGAGAGCCACCTCGCCAAACTGTGCGATAAGCTTTTTCTGCTCCTCTACGGGGAGCGCGGTAAGCCCAAGGTCCTCTGCTATACGTGCCGTCATTTGTGTTTCGTCCATATAGGGATTATAGCATTTGTAATCTACTTTGATATTTTAGTAAGGAAAGTATCTAGCGCCGGCGCAGTAGCTGCACCACGGAAGAAGCCAAGCTTTACAGAAGCAACACCATTTTCTCCATATGAGCTTACCTCAGACTTCGAGCCAAATATCGATTTGACCTCATGCTCGAAACGAATGGTCTTACCCTTGTTTGCTTCTTCGGAAAGGAATTTCTGTATAAACGCGAACCTCTCCTCATCAGTCCCTCCATATGCATAGAGATATTTCTCTCCAGCAGATCCCTGTACTTCATATATTGCGGGTACAGCTGGATTTATAATTGTGTTGTCTATCGTTGTAAATATCTGCGGAGCCTCTTGTGGTGCTAACGAACTCTCTCCTGATAGTCCAGACTCGATAAGGGTGTTTTCCTCAAGACTACTCATCGCGTCTAAAGGATCTTCTGACAACAGAACCTCTGGCTCTGGTTCTGAAACAGGAATTGATTCTGGTACATCAGTAAGCTCTACTTGCGGAAGATACGGAGGAGTAACACCACGATCAGTAAGTCTTGAAGAGACCTCTTCACCATTAAGATCTATATTACCATCGCTCCCAAGAGAAATAACGTCATCAAGTCTTACGAGCTTGCTCGTACCATCTGCTTCGATAAATGCGCCGTTCGCCGTGGCGAGATTGTGTACAGCCCCATTAATGCTTTTTTCATCGGCCTCAAGGAGCGTGCGGATATCACTTCCTTCTGGGTAATCGGTCGCGCTAAGTCCCTTGTCCTGTAATTCTTCCCACAGGCGCTTCAACATCCACTCGTATCCCTTACCCGCCTTCGCTTCGACAGTAATTTCCGGCACTTCTGGCGTCGCCGCAACCGCCTCTGGAGCTACAGGGGTAGAGACGGTTTCCTCAGCAACTGCTTCTGGTTCTACCGCGCTACTTAAAACCTCTTCTGGAGTAGATATCGCCGAAGGATCTAGAGTCTCTACCTCCACAGTAGGAGCTGTAGATTCCGGCTCGATAGAAACTGCTTCAGTAGGAATCTCCATACTCGCAACCACCTCTTCTGTCTTTGTGGCTCCAAGCATTTGCGCAAGCCACTCGGTTTTCTCAAGTCCCTCGGCAAAAAGGGCGCCAGGGACGCCCAGCAACATCGCCCCGCCTGCGCCGATAGCTGTTCCGTGTTTTACGTATCGTTCAGTCTTCGTATACGTCCCTTTCTTCGCTAGGCGTCGCTCCATGAGTGCGTCGACAAGCGCGTACGTTCCAAGAGAAGAGAGTGCTCGCTGAGTCGCAATACCTGCAGCAATAATCCCAGCGCCACTTGCCCCAGCCACGCCGACGAAGGCGCCTGTCCCGAGCAGAGCCCCTGCAAGCGCGAGTTTGTATGCAAGACCGGCCTTTCGATATTCCTCACCTATTTTTACCGTGCCACCCCAGACATCTTTGAACGAGAGGTTCGGTGCGTTCATCTTAAGATTTTCAAACTTTTCGTCTAAGGAAATCACTGTCTTGTCAAAATATTCAGTTGCTCTCGCGTACGTTTTTGTGAGTGCCTCAGAAGTCTTCCTTGCCTTCTCTTCGGCGCGCGCAACAAGCTCCTTGAGTCGATTACGAGTTTCGAGTGGAGTCTCGGCAAGCTCTTCATCATCTTCCTCCGCCTCCGGGAGTGCCTCATCTCCGACCACTGGCTCTTGTGGTTCTGGCTCTGGCATAATCTTCGCATTCTCGTCCATCTCTTTTTGCATAGCTCGCAACGACTCACGCATCTCTTTATTTTTTGTCTTTCCATATTGTGGCGCCCCCGTATTTTGTGCATCAATCTCAGCAATAACAGCGTCTATGCGCTCTTGCTCTTCCTTTTTATCCTCTGCAATTACTTTTTCAAGCGCCTCTATTTCTCTTGCAAGGTCTTGGGCATCATTTCCTTTAGCGTCAGGTGTGGTTGTAGCCACTAAACGTACTGCTTCCTGCTTTTTTTTATCACGGTTATCTATCTCTCTTATAGAGCGAATTCTTGAATGAGCTTCTTGAGGTTTACTTTTTCTTTGTTTTGTATCTGGCTCAGCATTTTTAGGATTAGAAAGTTCTTGATAGCTGGTTTCAGCTACTACGTCCTTACCTCTATAGACAGTTGCTCTTTTTTCTCGAGAAAATTCGCTCATAGAGTTTTTGAGAGGTACCGCTCGCGGATGTGCGCCTCTACCGCTTCGCGGTCACGACCGTAGGTGAGTGCCGAGAGGTGGATGAGATCTTGTATTTGCGCCTCATTCCCTTTCGGCAAGTCGGGTGTCTTCATATCAAATGGCTTCTGCGGTACGCCCTTACTCAATATCTTCACATACGCATTTCTGTTTTCCACATTTACAAAGTCGAGTGCGCTAAACACAGGTGTAAACTGCTTCGCGAAGAATTCTGCATCCTCCTCTCCCACACGAAAGACTGCCATATTTCCTACGTTACCAAAGACTGCTTGGCGTGTCTTCTCCTCTATTTGAGAGAGAAATTGGTGCGCCATCGAGAGCGAGAGCTTGTATTTACGCGCTTCGGAGAGAATGCCGGGGATCGAGTCGGTAGTAACGTTCTGGAACTCGTCAATATAGAGGTAGAACGGTGCGTGTGCCGCACGCGGATTATCTGCGCGAGAGAGCGCAGCCATAAAGAGTTTGCCCACGATAATAAGCCCGAGCAGGTTCGCGTTCCTCTCACCCAAGCGACCCTTCGAGAGGTTTACGAGCAGTATCTTCTTCGTGTCCATCACCTGACGGAAATTAAACGACGATTCCTGCTGTCCGACAATCGGGCGGATAAAATCGTTTGCCGTGAAGTCGTCAAACTTGTTGGTGATATACGGCACAATATTCTCAAGCGACGCGTCACCCCCAGCTTTCGTGGCGATCTCATTCCAAAACTGGTTCACCACGGGGTTGGTGCTCTTCGCAAGCTTCGCTCTGCGGAACTCTGCATTGGAGAGTACGCGAGCAATGTCGAGAATCGTCGACCCGCTCGACGGATCCTCCATTACGAGGAGCGTCGCGTTGCGGAAGTATTGCTCGAACGCCGGGCCCATACTCTCGGGAACGTCGCCGTATAGGCGCCTAAATATCATCAGTAGCTCGTTGACGATAAAGGTCTTCTGCTCCGGGCGCGACATGTCGTATTCCAAGAAGTTGAGTGCGAAGGGGCGCGAGAGATCTGCCGGGTCAAAATAAATTACGTCTTCGTAACGCTCCGGCGGAATAGAAGCAAGAATAGTGAGAATGTCAGATCCGTGGGGGTCGATGAAACAGCACCCGTCTCCGTTTTTAATATCTTGCATAATCATCGACATCAAGAGTCCCGTCTTACCTGTACCCGTCTGGCCGATCACGTAGAGATGGCGCAATCTGTCTTCAGGGCTCATATAAATAGGCGTTTGTTGACCACGGTAGGTGTTGGTACCAAGGAGCGCCCCTGTCTGCGGAAGGGCGAGAGGCGCTGGTGCGTGCGTTACACGGGTCTGCTTTAAGTGCGGAGAGGACTCAATACCAGACGGAGGAAAATGGTAGAGGGTCGTGAGCTCGCGGAGCGAGAGTGGTAGTGCGGACGAGTCTGGTACACGGAATGAGAAATCTTCGAGAACTCTCTCTGCCTTGCCAGACTTCCTCGGCATACGCTCAAAGTTCAGACTATTCCCTTGTGTGTTGGTGAATTGCTGAAAACCGGATTCAAGGTCGCCAAGCAGACGCTCCGCTTCTTGCTGTGTACGACTCGATACGGCAAGGCGTATCGTCGCGCCCACGATAGGTGTCGAGATTTTCCTCTCGACCTGCTCAACGTGTGCCTTATTGGCCTCTATCTGACGTCGCTCTGCTTCGTTTGCCTTCTCTTTGTCTTTCTCGCCACTCTTGAAGAACATGCCGAATACATCGTGCGCGATTTCTCCGAGCACGGTCTCAGGAGTCTTGAAGGCCTTGTGCTGTGTCTCGCCCTTACGCAATGCGTGGAGAATTTTCTTATAGTGCTTCACATGCCGGTCTGCGCGTGGCTCGATGATAATCTGGAGCGCCGCGCCTTCGCCAGCGTGCTCTATTTTTGCAAATGCGTTTAGTATCGTATTGATAGGATCGTAGTCGAATTCGGTGTAGTCCTTGAGAGGGAGCGCGGGATTTTTAGCAAGATGTACCGCAGACGAAAGCGCGACTGCTCCTGATGCGAAAATACTGTAGTCGTATATCTGTGGGACAAGTTGTGCGCCAGGGAATATCGCGAGCAGTTGTTGTTCAAAAAGGCTCCGTTTACTGTTAGGCACCGCGGCATAGAACTGTAGTTCTGGCGTGTCAGCAGGTACCGCGAGCTCAAGAGCGAAGTGGTGAGGCTCTCCATCTACCGCATTTTCTACCGATAGGAGGCCTGAATAAAATTGCTCCATCGCCGAGATAAGTTCTTTGAGTGTCTTCGTTCGCGCTCCCTGCTCTAGCGCCTTCGGCCCAGGAAGCACTATCTCGTAGAGGGTCATCTTGAGCGCCTGGAAGCGGGGTGCCTTTTCATCAGCCCCTCTCGGCTCCATACCGCTTGCCACGTACCGCACGAGGTAGCGGTGGAAGTCGTCTGCCACCTGTGGGTCGCGCAGTTTCTCAAGTACCGATAGCGCGTTCTTAATCCCCTTCTCCTCCATCGTTGCTCGTAAGCTATTGATCACGCCCTCGCCCTCACCGAGCTTGAGCTCGGTGAGCACTTTCTCTGCAAGGGTTTCTGCCACGGCACTACTTACCTTATACTGCTCATTAAGGATATCTGCTGGGGCGTGATGATGTTCACGGATAGTCTCTGAAACGATGCGCGCACGATCGTCCTCGGTGGTGTTCGCTGAAGAAATCTCTGCCTCTTTGCGTGCCACCTGCTCGCGCAGATACGCGAGCTCAGCTTCGGGCGTCGAGAGCTTGGGTGTCCCTTCCATATATTTCTAGTATACTACGCATACCTATGCGAGAATTTCTTTTTGCACTTACACAGTTCGACGTGATGACTCTTCTGCAGACAGGAGGATACATTGGCATTGCCACACTTGTCTTTGCAGAAAGCGGGGTGCTCATTGGGATATTTTTCCCAGGAGACTCACTCCTGTTTGCTGCGGGAATGCTCTCAGCCACTGGCTTTTTCTCTTTTCCTCACCTCCTCGCACTTGTCATTGTGGCTGCGATTCTTGGGGACTCGGTCGGCTATTGGTTTGGTGCGCATGTTGGTGAGCGCCTGTACGAGCGCCCAGACTCCCGCTTCTTCAAACGTGCGTACTTGGAGCGTACCGAAGCGTTTTATAAGAAATATGGCACGCGCGCGGTGGTGCTCGCGCGCTTCGTACCTATCGTGCGTACTCTAGCCCCCATCCTGGCAGGAGCTGGGTCAATGTCATACGGCATCTTCCTACGCGCAAATATTGTTGGCGCGCTCATCTGGGGCGCAGGCATGACCTCACTTGGCTACTTCCTCGGCACGCTCATCCCCGAGAGCGAGCACTACATCCTCCCCATATCACTCGGCATTATCGCCACCTCTTTTATTCCTTTCTTTATAGAGATATTTCGCGAATGGAAAAAGAAAAAATAAGGGTTTACGAAACCCTTGTTTTTTGCTTATTCAAGAAGAAGTATCGCGCCCATCACAGCGATACCAGCGAGCATTGAGAGAAGCTGGAAGAAAAACTTGCCGAGGCGTGTCTCTTTGTGAAGCTCGGGGATAACATCCGACATCGCTACATACAAGAAGCTCGCCGCGCTCACGCCGAGGAGGAGCGCGGGAGCTCCATCGAAACGAGAAGAGAAGAGAAGTACAAGAAGTGCACCCAAGACTGCCATGAGTGCAGAGATGAAATTGTAGAACAGTGCCTTCGCCCTGCTCCATCCGCCGTGCACGAGAATTGCGAACTGTCCTATCTCTTGCGGTATCTCGTGGAAGACAATTGCGGTGGTGGTCGCAATACCCACCGGAACACTCACCAAGAAACTCGCCGCGATAGCCACGCCATCGAGAAAATTGTGGAGCGCGTCGCCCACAATAGTTAGGTGTACCATCGCGTGCACCTCTTCATTGTGCGAGGAGTGTGAATGATGCCAGAGGAGTACCCGCTCAAGGATAAAGAAGAGAAGAATGCCGAGGAGCACGTACACGCTATTTTGGAGCGCCTGCTCTCCTGCAAGAATTTCTGGGAGAATATGGATAAACACGTCCCCCAAGAGTGCCCCAGCAGAAAAGCTGATGAGATAGAAGAGAGCGCCCTGCAGGCGCTCTTGCTTCATCCCGAGCGTTAGCGCGCCGAGAAAGGAGATAAGACTAACAGCGACAACACTAGAGAGCGTGTACGCCCAGACAATCATAATTATTTGAGAACCTTCTCTATCGCTTCTTGGAACTTAGCAAAAGGATGTGCTCCTGCAATAATTTCATTGCCCACAATAACCGAAGGCGTCGCAGTAACACCAAGCTTCTGCGCCTCTGCGGTAGTCGCCTGCGCGCGCTTCGTGTAGTCTCCTGTGTTCGTCTTTACATCTGCGGCGACCTTCTCTGCGTCGATCCCTGCAATAGTCGCGTTCATCTCGTCAATAGACGACGCAGAGCCGAATCCTGCCCCCTCTTCGTCTTGATTCTCAAAATACTTGGTGCGCCACTCGTGATA
>CAYGEV010000023.1:5403-8821 GCA_964349035.1 uncultured Candidatus Saccharibacteria bacterium | reverse complement strand
AGATATAGGCGAGCGGAACGAGACACTCTCTGAGCTCTCGGAGCGACTTGAGGCTGAGAAGGAGTCGCTCGCGCAGATATTGCGCAAGACCCAAGTACTCGATGACTACTCGGTGGTGAGCGTGGGACTGGGATCCAAGAGTGTCTCAGAGTTTTTTGTTGACCTTGACGCCTTTGTCTCTATTAAGCGATCGCTTTCAGAGTCATTTGAATATATAGAGAAGGCAAGCGCCTCGACAGAAGCTGAGAAGGAGGCACTACAGGCACGTCTAGTAGAGCAGGAACAGCTTCGCCGAGTGGCAGAGCTAGCGAAGCGAGCGGTGGAGGCGCAGGAAAAGGAGAAGAAGAAACTGCTTGCCGAGACCAAGGGTATCGAGGCGAACTATCAGAAATTGCTTACCAGCACACAGCGCACCGCAGCGCAGATACGTAGCGAGCTCTTCACGCTCCGCGACAGCGCTGCGATCCCATTCGGTACGGCGCTTCAATACGCTCTAGCCGCAGAGCGCGCGACAGGGACGCGCGCGGCCGTCACGCTTGGCGTACTCAAGCAGGAAACCAATCTTGGAGAGAACCTTGGCACTGGGTCGTGGCGCGTTGATATGTCGCCGAACCGTGATCAGCCGATATTCCCGTACATTACCCAGACACTCGGCTTTGATCCAGACAAGATGCCCGTCTCGAAGCGACCCTCCTACGGCTGGGGCGGGGCAATGGGGCCAGGACAATTTATCCCATCTACATGGATTTGTTACGGAGGGTTTATCAATACGAAGACAGGAGATTGCACAAATGGGGCGAAGAAGATGTCACTTGCCGAGTTTTGGAAGGGTCCTTGGCAGTATGTTGCAAGCAAGGATAGGGTTAGGAAGCTCCTTGGCGCAGGAGAGCCAAGTAACCCCTGGAGCGCACAGGTGGCGATAATGGCGACCGCGATGCTCATGGCAGATAACGGGGCTTCTAAGCAGACACTCTCCGCGGAGCGCCTGGCGGCGCTCCGCTATTTCGCGGGGTGGAGCGGGGCAAGCAACCCAGCATACGCCTTCTACGGCGACGGCGTGATGGGCTTCGCTGCGAAATTTCAGAAAGACATCACTCTGCTTGCGGGCTCGTAGCGTACTCGTTATACACACTTTGAAGTACAAGAATAAAAGACATCGAGGGTATACTATCAATATATGCACATCCTAAGTGGGGGGAAGGCCTTTAGGACACTGCTCATCAGTGCCGCCTCTATCATTACCCTGCTTGTTCCTTTCGGGGCAGCGTTTGCACAAGGGGTGATGACGTATAATCTTGAGTTTTCAAGTGTTGTATGGACAGAATCTGCGTACCTCTCCACCCCAAAATGTGGAGTTAGTGGTGTTCCTGGGCCAGGAGAATCGTGCAATCCATCTGTACACTCGTATTGTGCTCTGCCAAATGCAGTTTCAAGCTTCTGCACAGGAGGACAAGGGGATGTGTGTTACGCAGGGGAGATGTATACGTGTAATGCAACAGGAACTGGATGCGAGACGCAATGCGTTGGAGGATATGAATACGGATTAACGGGTAGCTGGGATTTCGGGGGATTTATAAAAGGGACTGAACCTCCAGGGTCGGTGTGTGGGCTTACCCCAGATCAAGATTTTGGTACGTGGTGGGGTTGTCACTACCCTGTATATGGAGATGTGTGGAACTCCTGCCTTGCCACTGTGCAAGTCAACTGTACAGCACCAGCTAACCAAGCCCCGACCATCCCTACCATCACGGGCCCAACGACCGGGGTAACGAACACCCCACTCACCTGGAACTTTTTTTCCACTGATCCAGATGGGAATCAGATTCGATATGGAGTTTCTTACAATAACAACGCCAACATTAACGAGTGGGTGCCGGCAAGTGGATATGTAAATTCAGGCACAACCCAGCCGTTTACATTTCCAGGAATAACAAACCCAGGCACCTACACCTTCGGCGTCCTCGCTGAGGACGCGCTCGCTCTGCGCTCTGGGTTTGGTACGCACACAATAACAATCTCTTCTGCACCCGTTTCGAATCTAATCGCCGGCTCCGTCACCCCAACCACAGCCACTACCGGCGCTGCTCTCACCCTCTCCTCGACCATCTCAAACACCGGCACAGCATCAACGGGAACCGGCTTCACCAATCTCTTCCAGACAGCGACTGACGACTCAGGCACGGGTGCGACTGATATCGGCACATTCGTCCGTTCAAGCTCTCTTGCAAACGGAGGAACCTTCTCTGCAACCCTTTCACACACATTCAACTCATCAGGCCTCATCTACGTCCGTGCCTGCGCTGACAAGAGCTCGGCAGGAGACACTAACGGAACTATTTTCCCCGAGAGCAACGATAATGATAACTGCGGGACGTGGACACTAGTGACTGTAGGAGGGGTGGCGCCAACTGCAGACCTCAGCGTGTCAAAAAGTTCTGCGTATGTTGGCGAGGAAGTAACTCTCACCTGGAGTAGTACCAACGCAACCTCATGCGAGTACCGAGTTAATTCAGGAGCGTGGATCCCAGTAAGCTTGAGTGGCTCTACGCCAAGCACTATTACAGAACCTGTAATAGTAGATTTCCGTTGTTCAAATACAGCTGGAACGTCACCTATAGACTCAGTGAGTATTTCTATAAATTCTTGCCAAGCATCTATTCCAGCAAATGCTTCTGAGTGGGACGCTGAAGAGCGACAGGTGCAAAATAACACAACGAATTGGTCATACAGCTCTTCTGATACAACAACTAAGTGTCAGTACTCCTGCTCAAGCGGGTACTCGTGGAATGGAAGTGCGTGTACGATTGACCCATCAGCCTCGCTCTCTATCACCGTCTCTCCAGACACATACTCCGAAACGCTTCCCGACAGTACCGCGAGCGTCACATACTCCCTCACCAACGGCACCGGAGCCAACACCGACTGCTACCTCCTCAACTACGACGGCACCATCGTTCTCGCCACCGACCTCACCTGTACGAGCCCTATGTCGGTGACCGCTCCAGCATTTCCTAGCACCTACGGCTACTCCATGCGAGCCACGAAAGCTTCCACAGGCGAGACTAAGGAGGACGCTTTTACGGTTATCGTTAACCCCGCAATGGCTTACCAACTCAGCGTTACAAAAGCTGGAACTGGACAGGGAATCGTAACCGCGACGCCTGCAGGACAGGGCGGGGCTCTTGACTGTGGAAGTACCTGCTACGCTCTGTATTCGTCTGGAACCACGGTTACCATTACTGCAACACCAAGCGCAGGATCAATCTTCTCTGGGTGGAGCGGTGGTGGGTGTTCTGGCACAGCGACCACCTGCACCATCACTATTAGTGGCGCACCCAACATTACTGCAACCTTCACTGCCATAGCTCCCACTGCCACCCTCTCTGCCACAAGTCCTGTCGCATACGCTGGACAGTCA
>CAYGEV010000023.1:0-5303 GCA_964349035.1 uncultured Candidatus Saccharibacteria bacterium | reverse complement strand
CAAACGGTGCCTCATACGCTACCAACGCAAACGTCACACTCTATGCGCAGTGGACAGCGTCTGCAGCTCCCACTGCCACCCTCTCTGCCACAAGTCCTGTCGCATACGCTGGACAGTCAACCCTCACCTGGAGCTCAACCAACGCCACGAGTTGCACCGCAGGAGCAAGCCCATGGAACGCAACGCTCAATGGAAGCGGTCTCACCGACCCCCTCACCGCTAACACCACCTTCACCTTCCAGTGCACGGGCCCCGGAGGCACCTCCGCACTCCAGTCCGTGACGGTGACGGTCGGTGCACCGCCGACATATAGCGTCTCCTTCAACGCTAATGGTGGTACCGGCACCATGACAAGTCAGACCAAGACCCACGACGTCATCCTCACCCTCACCACCAACACTTTCACTAGATCAGGATACACATTCAACAACTGGAACACTGCCGCAAATGGCTCAGGCACCTCATATGCAAACGGTGCCTCATACGCTACCAACGCAAACGTCACACTCTATGCGCAGTGGACGGTTGCCCAACCGAACCTCACCGCAGGCTCCATCATCCCAACCATAGCAACTACCGGTGTTGCCCTCACACTCTCCTCAACCATATCAAACACCGGCGATGCTACCACCGGAGCCGGCTTCACCAACCTCTTCCAGAGAGCTACTGACGCATCAGGTACTGGTGCGACTGACATCGGCACATTCGTCCGCTCAAGCTCTCTTGTTAGCGGAGGAACCTTCTCAGTAACCCTTTCTTCATACACCTTCGCTACCTCCGGCACCCACTACGTCCGCTCCTGTGCTGACAAGAGCTCAGCAGGGAATGAGGGAGTCATTACGGAGAGCAACGATAATGACAATTGTGGTTCGTGGACAGCAATTGTTGTGACGGACGCAACCAACTCACTTGGTATTAATGTGGACCCAACCACATACTCTGTCACTCTCCCAAGCAGTACCGCGAGCGTCACATACTCCCTCACCAACGGCACCCCCGCTAACACCACCTGTCGTCTCCTTGATAATCTCGGCGCACCACTTACCGAATATGCTACCTGTGCCGGCGGATCTCTGTCGGTCACTGCTCCAGCGATTGCCGGCATCTACGGCTACTTTATCCAAGCCTTCAAGAGCTCGACAGGTGAGACGGTGACCAGCAATTCTTTTACCGTGACCGTGAATGAGGGAGAGGATCCTATCTGCAACAATGGTGCAATCAACCCTCCAGCTTGCAACGTCTTCCTCCCTACACGAAGCATTAGCGTCAACCCTTCTTCTATAGATGTAGGTGAATCAGCAACAATTTCATGGAGTTCTACCAACGCCACTTCATGTACGGGGACTGGCTTCAATACAGGTGGAGCAACTTCTGGAAGTGTTTCCACGGGAGTTATAAGTACACCAAATACTTATAACTATCAAGTCGTTTGTTCTGGACCAGGAGGATCGTCAGACCCCGCATTCGCATCTCTCGTTGTAGTTCCTCCAGGTGTAGTATTTACTGCCCCCGTGACCGGTGGAGGTGGTAGTGGCTCTGGGAGCACAACAGTAATGCTTACATGGAGCGCAAACAGCGTCGTATCTTGCTCCGTGACTGATCCTTCAAGTCCGCCACCGCTGTGGTCTGGAAATGCCGATGGAGAAGGGAACGTAGAAGATTCAAAGGAGGTTACCGTTACCAAGCAGACCACCTTTACCATTACGTGTTCAACAGGGCCTTCTACTCCGCCAGTATCAAAGTCTATTACGGTAAATATCGCACCTCTCTTCCAAGAATTTTAAACCTGTGCTACGATAGTTTGCATGAAGAAAGACATTCACCCACAAGGGTATCGCCAAGTCGCATTTGAGGACGTGTCCTCTGGTGCGGTATTTCTTATTGGCTCTGCTATCCAGACCGAAGAAACTACCAAGTTTGAAGGCAAGGAGTATCCTCGCGTGTCTATTGAGATCTCGAGCAAGTCGCACCCCTTCTACACCGGTGAGGACCGTACGCTTGATAAGGCGGGACGAGTAGAGCGCTTTAAGCAACGCGCTGCTAAGAAACGCTAAAACTGCACATCTGCTTTGTTGCGGGGCCCAGAGATTTTTCTCTCCGTACGTTTTGTACGTGTCGAAAAATCTCTTTCCCGCGCCGCGCACCTGAGCAGTTTTTGCGTTTCTTTGGTATCCTAATCTTATGGAATATTCTCCCGAATATAAAAAGAACTTCGCCACGGCGTACCTCGCCGAGGAGTATGAGCGTATCGAGTGTGAGAGCAGGGACGCGCTCGCGAGTGCCGAAGACGCTCCTGAATTATTGAAGATGGCTGAGGAGGACGTTGCGCGTATAAAAGAGCGCCAGAAAACAATCCTTTCAGAAATAGAGCAGATTCTCGCCAAGGAGAAGGAGGTAGAGTCAGAGCCTGTCTCTGTGGTGATGGAGCTTCGCGCTGGAGCAGGGGGGGACGAAGCAAATATATTTGCAAAGGAGCTGAAGGATATGTACCAAAAGTATGCCGACTCTAAGAGATGGAAGACGAAAAATATTGACGACCTCACGCTTGAAATAGCGGGAAGGGGTGCCTACGACGCGCTTCGGTATGAGACGGGTGTGCACCGTGTCCAGCGCGTGCCGCTTACCGAGAAGTCGGGGCGCATCCACACCTCGACAGCATCAATAGCAGTACTCCCAATACGTGCCAAATCTAAGATTGACATTAACCCCTCTGATCTTGAGATGGAGTTCTCTCGAAGCGGTGGGGCCGGCGGGCAGAACGTGAACAAGGTCGAAACTGCGGTACGTCTTATCCATAAGCCCACTGGTATAGACGTGCGTTCGTCGAGCGAGCGAAGTCAGCTTGCAAACAGGGAGAAGGCACTGCAGATCCTCACTGCCAAACTCGAACAGCTCCACGAGGAAGAGCAGGCGAAGAAGCATGCCGCAGAGCGTAAGGCACAGATAGGTACGGGCGATCGCTCAGAGAAGATCCGCACCTACAATTACCTTCAAGACCGCGTCACGGACCATCGCCTCAAAGAATCGTGGCACAATCTGCCTAAGATCCTTGCCGGCGGGATTGATGAGATTGTAGATACTCTGCGTAATGTCTCAAAAGGAGAGGGAGGTATTCCTCTTGCATCGGAGTAAATACTAGGGTAGAATAGGCATATAATGACATCGGTAACTGGTACGGCAGATGTAAAGCGCCTCTTCACCACGGGCGCGCATTTCGCTCAGGTCAAGAGTCGTCGACACCCGACTATGAAGCCATATTTGGTCGGCACTAAGGGTCGTCAAGAGATTATTGACCTTGCGAAGACATCAGAACAGCTTGAGTCAGCTAAGATGATTATGTCTGCGCTCGCAAAGGAGGGGAAGACAGTTCTCTTTGTTGGAGGAAAGGTGGAAATTGCATCACTTGTGAAGAAGTGTGCAGAAGAGACTGGGGCGCCATATGTAGCAACGCGCTGGCTTGGGGGCACTATCTCAAATTGGACCGAGATAAAGAAGCGCATTGACCGCCTTGCCGACCTTATTGAGAAGTCAGCAACAGGAGCACTTGCAAAGCAACACACCAAGCTCGAGCTCGTGAAGCTCGATCGCGAGAAGAAGAAATTGCTTGGGCGCCTTGATGGTATTACCAATCTTGCAAAGCGCCCTGACGCTCTTGTCGTGGTTGACACTAAGCACGAGCGCCATGCGGTGAAGGAGGCGCGCGATGCCGGAATACCGATTATCGCAATCATGAGTTCAGACTGTAACGTAAAGGACGCGACTTATCCTATCGTCGCAAATGACACTTCACGTGAGACAGTTAAGCTCATACTTTCAGAGCTTTCTCAATCTTTTATCAAAGGACAGGTGGCGTAAATCTGCGCGTGATCGTGTTATTATCTTTTCATTCACTATGGAAATCACTACCGAGGTAATCAAGGAGCTTCGCGAAAGAACTGGCGTATCAGTAATGCAATGCAAGAAGGCGCTCCAAGAAGCAGATGGCGACCTTGCAAAGGCACAGGTTATTTTGAAGAAGCACTCAGCTGCTTCTGCAGAGAAGAAGGCTGACCGCTCTCTCGGTGCTGGAGTTATCGGGAGTTATATACACGAGGGAAGTATCGCAGGACTTGTCGTGCTTTCTTGTGAGACGGACTTTGTTGCAAAGAATCCAGAGTTTGGCGAGCTCGCTCGCTCGCTCGCTATGCAGGTAACCGCAACAAACCCCGCCTTCCTGCGCACTGAAGATATCGGTGAGGAAGCTAAGAAAGCAGCGATTGAAGTGTTCCAGAAAGAGGTTGCAGATAAGCCGTCTGATATGCAAGCGAAGATTCTAGAGGGTAAGCTCGCAAGCTATTTCCGTGACCAGGTGCTTCTAGAGCAGGCGTTTATCAAAGATCAAGACAAGACCATTAATAATCTACTTAATGAGGCAACACAAAAGTTTGGCGAGCGCGTGGAACTCTCTCGCTTCACTAGACTATCTGTACACTAATTCTCCATGGCGTATCTCATCATTCTGTTGATAAGTCTCGGGTTTCTAGTCGGATTTCTTGTTCTTACAGAATACGAAATGCGTCGTGGAGTACGAGTATGTTCTGTACAAAGACAGTGGATTGATGAGCATGCCGAGCGCGCGGAGTTTCTCTTTCAGCACGTTGATTTGTCTGGGTTTGTTCGCTCTGAAATTGAAAGAGTTGTTGCACGTGTGGGCCACGACCTAGTGCACCTCTCGCTTCAGGTAGTGCGCGCCGTAGAGCGCTTACTTACACGCGCAGTGCGATATCTAAGATCTCGCCACGCAACCGACGAGGCGCCACGGGAGCAGGCGCGCGAGTTCGTTAAAACACTCGCTGATTTCAAAGGAAGTTTGAAGGCGACACATCCCGAGGTTTCTGATATAAAGTAGTATAGGGAGCACAGTTTGCCGGGATAGCTCAGCCCCGACGCTTCGGTCGGGGAGCCGACTTCTGACGTCGGCTTTGGTAGAGTAATATAACACCCATGCCCTGCGTTTATATTCTAAAATCTGAGACCGGAAAATTTTATATTGGGAGCACAGACGATTTAGATCGTAGATTGAAGCAACACTCGTCTGGACACACTCACTCGACAAAACGCCTTGGTAAACTAAAGTGCATCTTCTCTCAGAACTATAAAACTCTGAAAGAGGCTCGATCTGTTGAGAGCAAATTAAAAGCTTTGAAGCGCCATGACTACATTGCGAATATAGTAAAAGACGGGTACATTAAATTAAAGTAATAAGATGCCGCCTTAGCTCAGTTGGTAGAGCAACGCTTTTGTAAAGCGAAGGTCCTCGGTTC
>CAYGEV010000022.1:0-8934 GCA_964349035.1 uncultured Candidatus Saccharibacteria bacterium | reverse complement strand
GCTCCAGATTAGCTCAGCCCCGACGCCTCGGTCGGGGAGCCGACTTCTGACGTCGGCTTTGGTAGAGCAACGCTTTTGTAAAGCGAAGGTCCTCGGTCCGAGTCCGAGAGGCGGCTCCAGATTAGTGCGCAGGAGTGGAGGTGGAGAGGGAGCCCTTCGGGAATTGCTTTTCTAGATCCTCGAGTGAGGTGAAGCCGTAGTGTTGTTTGCCATTAATAACGAATGCCGGAAGGTCATTATTTATTTTATTGACGGCAACAAACGTCTCGAGCGCGCCAAGGTCTAGGTTATAGTCAAATGAATAAACGCGAAGTGCAGGGAACGTGTCACGAAGATATGAAAGCGCGTAACCAGCGCGGTCGCAGTCCTCGCAGTCGCCCGCATTGCTGTAGAAATAAAGAACTGTGGTTGGTTTTGTTCCGCAAGCTTTTGCAAGCTTTTGGGTAATCAAGTAGTCACGGATCTCAAGAAGAGAGTATTGCTCTTTAAGACGAATAACTTGTGCGTTGTCACTTCCGAGTTGTTCTTCCGCATACGCAAGGCGGGTGCCCATATCGGCAAGTTCGCTTGAGAGCGTTGAGAACGAGGCCGTACTGTCGCACGGTGCCGCCTCAAGAAGCGAAAATTGAGTATCAAGGGACAGAATGTCAATGGAGAGCTGATCTTCTATAGCGGAGAGCTCGGTAAGACGTACGCGGTCGAGGTACGAGACCGCGTACGTAACCGTCCCCACAAGGAGGATGGTTATAAGAAGGGCAATAAGTACATTGCGAGTTACAAGGGACATACAAACAGATATAGCAAGATTTCTCTATCCGCGCCACCCACGGCGAATCCCTGTCGTTACATCTGTTGTGGCTCGTAGGAGCCAGAGAGGGACGACAAGTCCATAGAGGAGCGTGTAAGAGAATAATCCGAACACAATGTTGCCCGGCGTTTTTGAAATTCGCTTTCCAATGATAATAAGAGAAAGAGCGATGCTAAGGGTTGTTAGTCCAAGGAACAGATAAACTGTCGTGGGGAAGTAAAACCAATCTAGTGACTGTGGGATAAGGGCATACGTAAGCGGAATACCGATCCGCAATTCTAGAGCAGAGAGTATATTTTGTACTAGCGCAACGAGTGCTGTGACAAAGAGGAGAATACCGCTTCCTATAGAAAGGATCGCTGTGGGTAGGATAATCATACCTAGCGCCCCCCGCTTTTTATTCCAAATAAGACCTCGGTATTCGCCAAGGATGTTGCGCAAGAACCCACTTGTCCACCGCGTCCTTTGTTTGATAAGTGACCCAAGTGTGTGCGGGGCCTTGGTAAACACAAGAGCGTGTGGAGCATTTTCAATTCTATATCCAGCTCGTTGGATACGTAATGCCATTTCCATATCTTCAGTCTGCTGTCCGTAGCGGAATCCGCCAAGCTTCTCAACAACCTCACGGCGATAGAAAGAGAAAGGTCCTGGTGTCACATAGAGCCCATTAATGGAGGCAATAGCGTGGCGGAAGGTGATGCCAAATGTATATTCTGCATTCTGCATATGCTGGAGAATATTTTTTGGTTTATGTATTGACATAGCGCATGTTGTAGCCGCGACTCTTTCGTCATCAAAACAATGAACTACTTCGCGGAGCGCTTGGTGGTCTACAAGAGAGTCGGCGTCAAGACACCCAACAAGTTCTGCTTGCGTTATGGCAATCCCAGCATTAAGAGCTGTGTGCTTTCCACCATTTGTTTTAAAAATAGCGCGAATACGAGGATTCTCGCTAAGACTCTTGATAATGGAAGTGGTTGAGTCAGTAGACCCATCATCAACCAAAATAATTTCAAGTTTTTCTGCTGGGTAATCAAGAGCGAGAAGAGATTCACAAGTAGCAGAAATAGTTGATTCTTCATTCCAACACGGGACTATAACCGCGACTGAGGGCACCTGGCCCACTATCTGGCGATTGCGAGCAGAACGTGCCGGCCTCGACAGAAGGGTAACCAAGATAAACGATTGGAAGAAAATCGCGATAAAGAGAAACGGGTATGCTAGCGCCTCTGGGCTCATTGTAAGCAGTATACCTGAAAAATGGTATTTATCTAATAGTCGCTCCGAATGCGCTCGTGCTCTTGTCTGCGAGTTTCTGGTGTATGCTGTTCACTTCGTCACTCGTAAGGGTGCGCGTGAGTGAGCGGTAGGTAATACGGTATGCATAACTTACGTTCCCGGCACCCAATTTCGCCTCATTTTCATATGTATCAATAAGCTCTACTTGCTCGACAAGATCACCACCAACATCGCGCACTAAGTCGAAATAATTATTCGGGACGAAATCATTCTTAACAATAAACGAGATGTCGCGCACTACAGGCGGATATTTACTTACTTCCTTATATGCTGAGCCAAGAGTAAGCCGGGCTTTTACGCGAGGATCCTCACTCCACAGGAGGCGAATGTCTGGGAGTTGCATCGAGATAATCGCGAGGCGTTCGATACCGAAGCCAAATGCCCACCCGTGGTAGCCCTCCACACCCATTTTCTTGAGCACGCTCGCTTTCGGCATACCGCTCCCGAGCACCTCAAGCCACTCGCCCTTGGCGGGACCCTCGGCGGCCGTGCCCCCGACGTTCACCTCCACCTCAAATGACGGGTCAGTGTAGGGGAAGGTGTCGGTGTTGACGCGGAATTTCATCTCGGGCCCGAAGACGGTATGCACAATGTCTCCGAGTACGCGTTTCAAATCTTCAGGGTCTACCTTCTCTGATTCGGGAGCGATGTACCACGCGCCAAGCTGGTGGAATATATTCATATGGCGACTATCGATCTCGTCTTTACGATACACCTTGCCGTAGCAGAGTGCGCCCACCGCCTCTCCGCGAGCAATACGTTCTTTCACCGCAGGATCGTTGAGGTAATAATACCAAAACACGGTGTCGTGGGTGCGGAGAATGTTCTTATCATCAGCGTAGTAGGTGTCTGACGCCGAGCGGGCAGGATGGTCTGCTGGGAAGTCAAAGAGATCAAACGATATGTCGGCAGGTACAATTTCAGGAATTTCAATAATGTCAAAGCCTGCAAGGGCGGGGACTTGCTTTACTCGTTCGGTAATCTCGTAGAGCGGGCTCCCCGGCGTTCGAGAAAGATCTGGCATTGTAAGGTAGCGTTGCATACGCTTTGCCGGGAAGTCATCTCGCTTCGCAAGATCGTCGCGAAGCCGAATTTCATCGGTTCGATCTATCTGTATTTCCATTGACCATACTGTAGCACACTAAATAATCACCTAATCAGGTTCTGTGGAGGAAGCACCTGTTTAGCAAGGGTAGCCCTTGCTATTCTGTGTCTTTTTGTTTGAGCCAGTCCGTTATATGCGAACGTACCTCTTCTTGTGAAGAGAAATATTCTGGAAATGCTTTCGGGTCAGTAATAATATGAGCGTTGTTCAGATATGCTTCGTAACTACTGTAGGGGTATGATTCTACAAATTTCAGTAAGTCGTTACGCTTATACACCTTTTCTTTCCAGTTTCTCTCTCTAATCTTTGCAGGGTTGAGGTGAATATAGGCAAACAAGTAATTTAGATAGCGGTCGGTATCTGCACGAATACTTTTAAACGGTCCTTGGAATAAAGAACCACTTCGTTCATACTTAGTATTGAAAAACATAGAATATCCCGTTTGAATCTTGAGCATAAATCGAGACACCCCACCCTCTGTTCTTGGGGTAAGTAAGAGATGGAAGTGATTTGGCATAAGACAATATGCCCCAATCGAGACTAATGGCTCACCGCGCTCCCGAGAGAACACCTCTTCGTAGGTGTTTGATTTTAGGATATTGCTGATGCGAATTTCCTCGTTACTGTTGGCGAGGTAGAGGAGCATCAAAAATCTTTTGTGGTCGCCAGGGGATGTGAAAATCGTTCGTTTGTCTACGCCCCTGTTGTAGAGGTGATAGTATTCGCTCTCAACAAAAGGATCCTTTCGTTCCATCCAGTAAGTATACCCCACAGTAGCAAGGACTACCCTTGCTACTTTTGTGTAGTGGTGACAGTCTAGAGACCCGCGTCTCGCTTCTTTTGTGCTATACTAAAGGTATATTATGGCGGGTAAAGATGATGTAAAAAAGGCGAAAGCCAAGGAGTATGACGCTTCGAGTATTACGGTGCTTGAGGGACTTGAGCCAGTTCGCAAGCGTCCCGGTATGTACATTGGTACTACCGGCCCAGACGGTCTCCACCACCTAATTTGGGAGATTTTTGACAATTCGCGCGACGAGGCGATGGGAGGGCACGCAGACGATATTGAGGTTGCGCTGCTCCCTGACGGCTACGTACGCGTCGCTGATAATGGGCGTGGTATCCCGGTAGGCATACACCCAAAGACAAAGGTATCAGCACTCGAGACCATTATGACCACCCTCCATGCTGGCGGTAAGTTCGGAGGAGAGGATTCAGGATACAAAGTGTCAGGAGGATTGCACGGTGTTGGCGCTTCTGTGGTAAATGCGCTTTCGGTACACACAAAGGTTGTCGTACACAAAGAGGGCGGTGTGCATATGCAAGAATATAAGATCGGTAAGCCACTTGCGAAGGTGAAGAAGATAGGATCGACTGATTCGCACGGCACAATTGTAACCTTCAAACCAGACAACGAGATTTTTAAAGAGGGGGTTGATTGGAATTGGGAGAAGATTGTAGCGCACTTGCGTCAGCAGGCGTACTTGGTGAAGGGCACACGCATTACCGTTATTGATGCGCGTTTGTTCCCACAGATTGATGCTGACGATACGATGTATCTGCGAAAACTCGAAGGAGTTGAGGCACCATCTCTCACCTTCTACTTCGAAGGAGGACTGAAGTCGCTGGTGGCGTTTCATAACGCATATCAAGAGCCAGCCCACAAAAACATTTTTTATATTGACCGTGAATACGAAAATGTGTCGGTAGAAGTGGCGTTTCAGTATATTGACGACATTACTCCACGTATTACTGCATTTGCAAACAATACCTACAACAGCGAAGGTGGTACGCATATCACGGGCTTCAAGACAGCACTCACACGATCCCTCAATTCGTACGGTCGCACAGCAAATATCTTGAAGGAAAAGGATGAGAATTTTACCGGAGATGATGTTCTAGAGGGTATTACGGCAGTAGTCTCTGTTAAACTTCCTGAAATTCAGTTTGAGGGACAGACCAAGTCAAAGCTCGGCTCGGTAGAAGCACAAGGGGCGGTGGCGACCGTCTTCGGCGAGGCGCTTGTGGCGTTTCTCGAAGAGAACCCTGATGATGCGCGCTCAATTATCAATAAAGTACTGCTTGCTCTTAAGGCGCGTAAGGCAGCAAAAGCAGCGAAAGATTCGGTGCTTCGCAAGGGTGCGCTTGAGGGAATGACCCTTCCTGGCAAGCTAGCTGATTGTCAGACTAAGAGCGCAGAGGAAAGTGAGATATTTATTGTAGAGGGGGACTCTGCAGGTGGTACTGCAAAGATGGGTCGCGATAGGCGCACACAAGCGATTTTGCCGCTTCGCGGAAAGATCCTGAACGTGGAACGTGCACGCATAGACAAAATGCTTGCTTCAGAGCAGGTACGAAATCTGGTGGTCGCGATGGGCACGGCCATTGGCGATGTATTTGATCTTTCAAAGCTTCGCTACCATAAAATAATCATTGCAACTGATGCTGACGTGGACGGAGCGCACATCCGTACACTAATCCTAACGCTCTTCTATAGACATTTTCGTCCGATTATTGATGGTGGATTTATCTACATCGCTCAACCACCGCTCTATAAAATCTCTAAAGGAAAGGCGATCGCGTATGCATATTCCGACCCAGAAAAGGAAATAGCTCTAAAAGAAATGGGTGTTGCTCCAACCGAAGTTGCCGTCGTCGGCGAAGAGTCCTCCTTCGCTGAAGCTACGGAGGGTGACGTCGCAGAAGCTACGTCAAAGAAAGTGGCGAAGGCACACGTACAACGCTACAAAGGTCTTGGAGAAATGAATGCGTCTGAGCTCTGGGAGACGACGATGGACCCGGCACGTCGCGTGTTGAAACAAGTACGCATCGAAGACGCAGAGGCTGCAGATCGAATCTTCGATATTTTGATGGGAACTGATGTCGCTTCTCGTAAGAGTTTCATCCAATCAAACGCAAAACTCGCCAACCTCGATGTGTAAGAGGTTAGAAAATCAAACATCCATTTCGAGAGACGCATAATTTCCTGCTGAAAATTTGCTCGGCCTCGCGCCGACGCGCTCCGGAGCTCTCTCAATGAATGTTTAATTTTCTTTAGGAACCGAGAATCGTTATGTTGGCAGATGCGCTGTTATTATCGCGCGTTGTTTCGGCGAACGCTGAATCGGAGTTTGCCGTAATCGAGATCATTTTGTTGGTTCCAGCGGTTGCTTGATCGAAGTAGAGTATATATTCACCAGTCTCTTCGCCAGAAGTAAGAGATTTCTGCAATGGAGATGAAAAGATGTATGCGTTTTGTGTAGGAATAGACGCGCTTAGACGCCACTCTCCAGAAACATTCGTACCTTGGTTTGTTATTGTAAAGCGTACCGCAGGGAACTTTCCGAATGGGACAGTAGAGCTTGCTACAAATGACTCTAGTGATGTAGATGTTGCGAGGTATCCTACTGCTTTAATCGTAACGAAGAGGTCAGGAAGTCCATAGAGTATTACCTGAGGACTAGACGTACTTGCTCCAACAAACTCATATACTGGCCCTGGTTTAACTTGTGGCTTCACTGGAGTTACAACAGAAGGAGAGGATGTCGTCGCTACAGCATTTTCCTTTATTGGAGTCTCTTCGACGAGTTCAGTAGGAGTAATCGTGGCAACTATCTCACCATCCTCGCCTGTAAAGATAGAACCAAGGTATGCCGTAGCAGACCCAATGTTGCCTGCAAGATAAGAGAAGTTTGTTAGAGACGCTGACAGCCAGAAGCCCATTCCAAGCACGGCAATGAAGCCGATAACGGCAAAGATCTTGATGGCCACCTCCTTGGTGCGGGCAGAAAGATATTTCATAAGATACTAATACAGATAACACTCTGCGTATGGATTGTCAAGCTTGACATCATCAAATCAATAGGTTATATATGTGTAGGATATATGCAGGGGATTCTATACACACTAGCGCATCTTATTCGAGTCGGACAGAATATCGCACAGCACAAGTGGGTATTCTCCGGCGTTTTCTGCATTGTGTTCATTGTAAGCGTCGGAATACTCGCACGTCTTGAGCTCTTGCCCGAGGCACCAAGCCCACTTATTGTTGAGGCGTCAGAAAAGAAGGAAGAAATACCAGTCGCAGTAAGCGAGGTGCCTCTTCTCGTAGAGATTCCTGCTATTGGGCGTACCGCGCGCATTGCGAACCCATCATCGATACTTATTGCAGACTTGGATAGCGAGCTCTTGAAGGGGGCTGTCCGCTACCCAACCTCAGCAAAGCTCGGTGAAAATGGCAATGTAGTACTCTTCGGGCACTCAAGCTATTTGCCGGTGGTGGGGAACGAAGCATACAAGACGTTTAATGGCATCCAGAAGCTCTCCGTAGGAGATGAGGTGCGTGTGTCTTCTGGAAGCCGTGTGTATGTGTATCGCGTGCGAAGCGTTGAGGAGAAGAGTGCTGAAGACGATGGCATTCTTCTTGCGGTCTCTGGCAAGGTGCTTACGCTCGCGACGTGCGATTCGTTTGGAGAGAAGTCTGACCGTTTTGTGGTAACGGCAGACTTTGTTGAGAGTCATCCTCTTTCTTCGTAAGAAGAGGGCGGATGACTCTCCGCAAATTGGTTGCGGAGGGGGGAAATTTGTTCATTGAGGATCGGGAGGTCCATATGTTCAAGAAATCGTTGCAACACGGACTTTGCCTAGTCCTTGCAGTGCTGGTGGGCCTCGCGCCCGTCAGTGAGTATGTACTCGCCGCTGAAGACACTTGGGATGAATTCGGCATCGCACCCTTTGCGTCCTCATTTCCAGATGCGTGCGTAAAAGCGCCCGCAGCAATCGATGGGATGAGTCTCTCGCAAGAAGACAAGGATGCGTTCAAGCTGAAACTCGGTCCCAACTGTGCAGGAGGTACGGAAGAATGGATTACTCCTGACACCGTATTTACCAATATGTGGTCAGGGGGGAGGAATCCTCATGTAATCAATGACTTCCAGGTTGCGCGGCTCTACGTTGCGCAATCTCCCAGCGGCCGTCCGTATCCCACGGAGTCAGTTGCACAAACTGTGCGGGTGTTGACGTGGACTATACAGACAAGCGAAGGAGAAAAGAAATTAGTTCTCCCGTACGTTTGCTTCAATTGGTCCTTGCTCATTCTCTCGTCTGAGTGCGTATCGGTAACGTTCAATGCTCGTATTCGAATTGATGGCGTGCGCGTCAAAAACGCTCGCTGGGGCATTGGTACTGGTGCGTCCGAACCACTTGCACCAAGCAAATGCTCGGCACAAAAACAAGGTTCAGGTAACTGGACTGCGTGGTGGGGGGAGTGCACCTACTGTCAGGTCGCTACTGCATACATGGAAAAGCTTCTTGGGACTCGAGTGCAGGTATTCCAAAAATATCTGTATCCCGTAACTGATGAGCAGCAGGCTCATCGATTTTCGCGAGAAATTCGAAACAGTGTAGTGTACTTCTGTCTCGAATATGAGGATGGCACTTCAAGTTGCGGTGTTTACATCAGGCCCGAGGACTGGGAAGGCAGAACGACGATTAACATTCCGGACGAAATGTTTATCGTGGGAAATTGTCCGGAATAACTTTCGGCGGGCGCGTGATTTCGAATCTGCGCTCCGCCTCTATACGCCACGTCGTGGCATGTGCGATTTTTCACAAAAATGAATTCAAAAACAGAAAGCTCATATTTCTTTATGCATCCGGTAATTGCTGGCTTTTTGACCGTGCTCCTCACGGTTTTCGTGGGAGCTTTCATAGCTATTGCAAC
>CAYGEV010000021.1:0-9180 GCA_964349035.1 uncultured Candidatus Saccharibacteria bacterium | reverse complement strand
AGAGACTAAGCGCAATGTGATACATGCAATTCTTCGCAATTCGAAAGATAAAACTGTTCTTGTAGGATTTCTTAAGGACGATTCATGGGGTGACCGTAAGCCTGTAAATTTTGTTATTGGTGGAGTGGAAGATGGCGAGGACTGGAAAGAGGCTGCGGTGCGCGAAGTCCGTGAAGAAGCTGGTTATACTGATATTACTTTTGCACAGGAAATTCCACTTGAGGTACGCGCATTCTTCCATCAGGCACAGAAAGCAGTAAATCGCGATTCTCATGTGCGTACTTTTGTTTTCGACCTCGTTTCTGATGTACGCGAGACTGTTGCAGATGAAGAGAGTGCAAAACATGAATTTAAATGGATGCCAGAAGCTGAAGTATTAGAACTTCTCAATATTCCTACTGACCAACTTGTTTGGCGTTATCTTTTCGATGGGGGATTTGCGGTCACAGAGTCAGGTTTTCTTATTAACTCAGGCGAATTCTCTGGACGCGATAGCGAAGAGGCGAAGTGGGATATTGTCGCGCATTGTAATGGGGAGAAGACCACCAATTATCGTATTCGTGATTGGCTTGTTTCGCGTCAGCGGTATTGGGGGTGCCCGATACCGGTTGTGTATGACCCAGAAGGGAAGCCACATCTTGTCCCCGCAGAACATTTGCCTTGGCTTCTGCCGACCGATGTCGACTTCACACCGACAGGGAAGGCCCCTCTCGCATCGTCAAAAGAACTTCGTGAACGTGTGACAAAGATTTTTGGCGACGGGTGGACGCCGGAGTATGACACTCTCGACACGTTCGTGGATTCTTCTTGGTACTTCCTTAGGTATCTCGCTCCGAGCGATACGCAAGCGTTTTCAAGCGCCGAACAGATGAAAAAATGGATGCCGATCAACCGTTACTCTGGTGGAAGCGAACACACGACGATGCATCTCTTATATGCACGTTTCTTTACCAAGGCGCTCTACGACCTCGCGCTCGTGCCGATCGACGAGCCGTTTACCGAGCGCTTTAATCGCGGGCTTATTCTTGGTCCAGATGGTCAGAAAATGAGCAAGTCGAAAGGGAATGTGATTAATCCCGATGAGTTTGTAGAGATGTATGGCGCCGATGCGGTGCGCATCTACCTCGCTTTTATCGGCCCATACAACGAATCTGGGAGTTATCCATGGAATCTTGATGGTGTTGCATCGATGCGCAAGTTTCTCGACCGTATAGTACGTTTGTCCGAGCGCGTTACTGATGACGAGGTGCCTGAAACATTACAACAGGCGCTCGCGAAGGCATCACTCAAGGTATCTGAAGATGGAGACAAATTTAAATTCAACACCAGCGTGTCTGCACTGATGATTCTTGTAAACGAATTTGAAAATGGAATGAGTGTGCCTCGGAATGCCTTCCGTGCGCTCACTATCCTTCTTGCACCATTTGCTCCGCATCTATCAGAGCACTTGTGGGAGAAGGTCGGTAGAGAAGGAAGCGTGCACCAACAGGCGTGGCCTACAGAATATGTACTTACTGCGGCACGCGAGTGTTCTATCGGAGTCCAGGTTAATGGGAAGCATCGCGGAACAATATCTATTGCTACCGATGCGTCTGAAGAAGATGCTGTACACGCGGCTAAGGAGGTTGTAACAGTAGTAAAAGCTCTTGATGGGAGGGAGCCGAAACGCATTATTTACATTGCAGGCAAAATACTTAACATTGTGGTATAATAATGACGCAGTATTGACTCTTTTTATACCATCTGCTATAAATTATACCACATGTCAAAAGCTTCTAAAATAGGCGACACAAAGAAAGGGAAATCCCCGGAACCTTCTTTTTCGTTTGATAGCGCTACACTGGTAAAACGCCTTCTCTCGGCTGTCTCTGAGCGTGGGCGAGAGGTGCTTACCCAGCGCTTTGGTCTTGGGTCCAATCCTGAGCGCGAGACTCTTGAGGCAATAGGGGATCGCTCAAGTATCACACGTGAGCGCGTTCGCCAGATAGAGGCAGCAGGTCTTGATACAATCCGTGCAAGTAAGGCCTTCAAAGATGCTGCGCCACTCTTCGAAGAGATTGCTCAGTATATGCACTCACTCGGAGCTATTGTTCCTGAAGAGCATTTGCTTATGTCTCTTGGTAAGGACGAGAAGACGCGTAACCGCTTCCGCTTTTTCTTGATGGTAAACGCATCGTTTTTCCGTGAGCGCGAAACTAATGATTTCCTCGCGCGTTGGCATGTAGACCACACGACAGCAAAGCACATTCACGATGCGCTTACTCGTCTCTACACCTCTCTTCCAGACAACGAGGTTGTTGCAGAATCTGAACTTCTTGCGCGCTTTCTTGACGAACTCAAGCTGGTTAGCGATGCGTATAAGAACGAAGAGGTCTTGAAGCGCTGGCTCTCAATCTCTAAGCGTATAGACACCAACCCACTTGCGGAGTGGGGTCGCTCGACCGCTCCTGCAATTCGCGTGAAGGGTATCCGTGATTACGCGTACCTCACCGTGAAGCGTCATGGTGGCCCTATGCACTTCGGAGAAGTGGCAAAGACCATCGGCACAGTCTTCTCTAAGAAGGCACACATAGCGACTACACATAATGAACTTATTAAGGACCCACGTTTCGTACTTGTCGGCCGTGGACTCTATGCTCTTACAGAGTGGGGGTACAAGCCAGGTGTTGTGCGTGACGTCATTCGTGAGACCCTACAGAGAGAGGGGCCACTTAAGAAAGAGGAGATTATTACACAGGTGCGCAAGGCACGCTTTGTGAAGGACAACACTATCTTGGTTAATTTGAATGATCCACGCCACTTCAAGCGCTTGAAGGACGGGCGATATACCGCTGCGTAATATACCCTACTGAAATAGTTTCAACAGACGACCCCGCAAATCTGCGGGGTCGTCTGTTATACTTAACTACAATGAGCAGTCACAGTCTCGGAGTACCGTTTTTTCACCAACTTGAAGGGGTGATGAGCAAAATCACTGGTCAGATAGGTATTCGTTTTGAGGCATGGCCTCTTTTCATATTTGGACTCGCAATCATCTTCACGAGTCTTGTGGTGATGCCACAGGCGTCCCTTCTTGCTATTTCTATGGCACTTTTCCTAGCTCCTGTGTGGCTCCCGTTTCTTCTTAGTGGAGAAGCATGGAAGGTGTTTGTCATTATGCGACGCTCGGAGTTTATTGCAAAACAAGAATACATACTGCTTGAGATTAAGCCACCGCGTAACTTGGTGAAGACTCCACTCGCTATGGAGGCATTTTTATCAGGTCTTCATATCACCGGTGGGGAGTCTACTTGGTATGATCGTTTCAGGGGAGGTATTCGCCCGTTCTTCTCTCTTGAGGTAGCGTCTCTCGAGGGGAGAGTACATTTTTTTATCTGGACTCGTGCCAGCTTACGTCGAGTTATCGAATCTAATTTGTATGCGCAATATCCGGGCGTGCAATTAACCGAAGCCCCTGATTACGCTCGCATGATCTCTGGACATGACCATGAGTGGTTTGTCTGGGGATGTGACTTCAAGGAGACAGCTGCCTCTCCTCTTCCTATCAAGACGTATGTAGAGTATGGGCTTGACAAGGTTCAAGAAGAGCCTGAGCAGGTTGATCCTCTTGCGAATCTTATTGAATTTATGGCCTCAATAGGGAAAGGAGAATATCTATGGCTCCAATTTGTTATCCGCGCACATAAGGGGGAGCGGTATGGGAGTACGCCTATGGGGAACGCCAGCTTTCGGTTGAATAAAAAAGGTAAGCCATACACCTGGAAGGATGAAGCATACGAGCTTATTGAGAGCATTCGTAAAGATACTCGGGGTGCATACACTGACGATGAGGGTAATGAGAAATTTGCCTTTCCTAACCCTACTAAGGGAGAGTCGGAGAAAATGGCTGCTATTGATAGAAATGTTTCTAAACTTGGGTTTGATGTTGGCATACGTAGTATATATCTTGCTCGGCACGATAAGAGGATAGGAGGAACTATCGCGCAGATGATTGTGCTCTTTAAGCCATTTACCACAGAGGGGTGGAACGGTCTTAATTCGATAAAGTGGATGAAGACCTTTGACGACTATCCTTGGGAATTTAATTCTGAAAAGAGGAAGGCGCATTACCGTCACGAACTGCTTGAGGCATATCGTCGGCGACAGTATTTCTACAATCCTTTTTACGAAGGAGGGCTTCTCGCAGATAAAACTCCTATCATGAGCACGGAGGAGCTTGCAACGGTGTTCCATATCCCATCAAGCTCTGTGCAAACACCAAGTCTTGAGCGAAGTACATCTGCGGTAGCCGGCGCACCAGCAAATCTTCCTATCTAGGTGTATGGAAGAAAATCAGATTTCGTGGAGTCGATTGCGACAATCAAAAACGCTTCTCCTTATCTCTACTTTCGTAGCAATTCTCATCCTTATACCATCGTATCCTCCAACACAATTTTCTAACGCGGTGATTGTTACCATCTCGCCAGGAACCACCATATCAGACGCTGGAGAAATATTGGTACAAGCAGGTGTCGTTAAGAACGCAACATTTTTTCGTATAATAAATAGTTTTGGTGTTATACATGCAGGAACGTATCTTTTTGAACGACCACAAAATATGTTTGTCGTTGCACACCGCGTGCGCAATGGTGTGTACGGGTTTATGCCAATTCGAATCACCTTTCCCGAAGGCAATACTGCGCGCGATATGGCAAGACGAATCACAGAAAAATTCCCTCACATTTCTGCAGAAGAATTTCTGAATGAGGCAAGGCCATATGAGGGCTACTTATTCCCAGACACTTATCTTTTTATGCCACCTGTCTCCCCAACGGAAATCGTAGATACAATGCGAGAAAATTTTGATAAAAAGACTTCATTTCTTACTCCAGAGGCGCTCGCCGGACGCACGCTTTCCGACGTTATTATCATGGCATCTCTTATAGAGAAAGAAGCTCGTACCAAAGAAGTTAGGCATCTCATCTCAGGTATTCTCTGGAATAGGCTGGAAATAGGAATGCCATTACAGGTCGATGCAGTATTTGGCTATATCTTTAATACAGACACATATTCACCATCTTTTTCTGATTTGAAAGTTGATTCGCCATATAACACATATACACACAGAGGTCTTCCGCCAGGACCTATCAGCAATCCAGGAATTGAGAGTATCAACGCTGCGAGAGGCCCTACAAAAACACATTATCTCTACTACTTGACGGGGAACGACGGGAAGATGCACTATGCGAGTACGTATGCAGGACATCAAGAAAATCAGCGACATTTCCTCAAGTAATGTGAAGGTCAGACCTTCACAGAAGGTGTTTGTGGGTCTCTCGGGAGGAGTAGACTCTGCAGTGTCTGCCGCGCTTCTCAAGGAGGAAGGGGTAGAAGTAACGGGAGTGTTTATCAAGGGATGGTACCCGAGCGGAATGCCGTGTACGTGGGCAGAGGATCGCCGTGACGCGATGCGCGTCGCGGCGCACCTTCGTATCCCGTTTCGCACACTTGACGCAAGCAAAGAGTATAAAAAAGAAGTTATTGATTATCTTATTGCGGAGTATCGTGCTGGGCGCACACCGAATCCAGACATTTTCTGTAACAAGGAAATCAAGTTCGGTGCATTCTATAGATACGCGCTCGCTCACGGCGCTGATGCTATTGCTACAGGGCACTATCGTAGTGGAGAAAAAGATCAGACATACTTTCTTTGGGCGATACCTGGAGACGTTCTTAGAAAAACACTTTTTCCTGTTGGGCAGATGCGCAAAGAAGAGGTGCGCCGTCTTGCAAAAAAGCTTGGTCTTCCTGTGGCAGAAAAGAAGGATAGTCAAGGCATTTGTTTCTTAGGGGCAGTCTCGGTCAAGGACTTTTTAAAGCACGAGTTAGGGGAAGACAACCCAGCGCTCCTCTATACGTTAGGCGAAAGAACCGACCTCCCTCATGGCCCATGGTATGTGGTAGGGAAGGATGTTGAGAAGAAAGAAATCCGTGTTTCTAAAGAGCGCTTACCTGGTGTTAAGGAGGTATGCTTCCATAAGCCAAATTGGTTTGCCGATTCATCACGAGCGACTGAGGCACAGTACAGGTATCAGGGCGTGCGCGTGAGTGGGAGGATTAATGGGAACAGCTTCATGGCTGACACCTCGTTTCCAGAAATACCATCTCCAGGGCAATCTATTGTTTTCTATCGAGGTAACGAGCTCGTGGGCGGTGGTATTATTACAGAATGAATTATCCACGTTTTTACCTTGTGATTGGAATACTTGTTGCGGTTCTAGCGTTCGTTTTCCTATTCTCAGTTCCTAGGACTTACGATGATGTAGATGAACAGATCATCGTTGTTAGTGAGACAGAGGCACCAAAAGTAAGCTTAAAAGATGTTTTTAAAAAAGGGGCGCATACGCTTACTGGATCGATCGAAGCACCAAATGCATGCGCAAGTGTGGACGCAGAAGCTATGTATGAGAAAGATGTTTCTGGAGAAGAGCGTATCAGTATTGCTATTACACTTACGCAACACGACGGGATATGTTTACAGCTACCAACACAACTACGATTCTCTGAATCTGTATCTGCACCAGCAGATCTTCCTATATCTGTGACAGTTAATGGAGAGCCTGTCACGTACACAACACCATGAAAAATTTCCACACGATTGTTAAGGCAGATGGTTCCGAAGAAGCGTTTAGCCCTGAACGACTAGTTTCTTCTCTTCGCCGCGCAGGAGCTGGAGAACATACCGCAGAGCGCATTGCTGATACCATAACCTCCTCTCTCGTTTCTGGAACGAGTTCTAGAGAGGTGTATAGTAGGGCATTTTCTTTGCTCCGTAAGGAGGTGCGCCCAGTTGCCGCGCGATACGCGCTCCGACGTGCTCTTCTTGAGCTTGGCCCCACTGGCCACCCATTTGAGGATTTCATAGCACACCTTTATCGCGCAGAAGGATGGAGTGTTGAGACACGCAAGATTATTCGCGGAAAATGTGTATCCCATGAAATAGACATATATGCGAAGCATCCTACCGAAAACACCTTTCTTGCTGCAGAACTAAAATATCATAACGACCCAGGAGCGAAGAGCGATGTAAAAGTAGCTCTATACGCAAAGAGCCGTTTCGACGATATCTTTACCTGTGATCCAACAGTACGTGAGTGTCCTCTTGATCGAGGTATATTGATTACAAATACGAAATTTAGTACGGACGCTATTGCATATGCTGAATGCGCAGGTGTAGAGCTACTTGGGTGGAGCTATCCGCATGGGAACGACCTCTTTATGCGCCTTACGCGCGCTGGTGTCTACCCCATTACAACACTCACTGAACTCACTCATGCGGAAAAGAAAATTCTTATAGAGCAAGGTGTCATCACCGCCAGCCAGATAATCTCGGATCCTGAAGCTCTAGACACGCTCCACCTATCTGCATCCCGTGTTGGAGACATCAAAGCAGAGATAGACGGCCTCTTGTCGCTCCCAACAGTGCAGTATGATATGGTATCGGTATGAATGCGTACGTCTCACTACCGTCTTTTATTGTTGGAGCTCTCTCTGGGTTCCTTATAGCTCTTGTTTTCGTGCTAGGGGGAGATATACGAGGAGACGTACCATCTCCTCCACCTACTGTAGATGAATTTCTAGGTGAAGGTAATGAGAGTGGGGCGATCTCTGTGGGGGATCAGCCACCAGGAAATGAGGTGTTTGTAGAATCAGTTACTGTCCCTCCACCTGGCGTGTGGGTCGCTGTGCGAGAAATGAACGGACGAGAACTGGGAAATGTGCTCGGCGCAGTCCGCGTACCTGGACCACAGGGATCATTTATTATTCCACTCCTACGCTCTACAGAGCCAAAGCGCTCTTACGCAATTGAGCTCTATCGCAATGACAACAATGGAGAGTACGATCCTTCGAAGAATAGCGTGTATGTTGACTTCGACACTGGGAAGCGAGTCGTTGATTACTTCACCACCACCGAGTAGTTATGGCGAAAGGATCTTTCAGCAGAAGTAGTACCTTCGATCCCGCGTCGAAAGAGCCGTACAAGGTCAGTCGGTCAAAGATTGATCTCTTTACTGAGTGTCAGCGTTGCGCGTACCTCGATATGCGTCTTGGCGTCAAGCGTCCTTCAATGCCATCCTTCACGCTCAATAACGCCGTTGATGAGCTATTCAAGCGTGAGTTTGATGTGCATCGCCTCAAGGGGTCTCGGCACCCGCTCATAGAGAAGTTTGGCATTGACGCTGTTCCGTACGCTGATCCTCGTATGGACGAATGGCGCGACGCACTTCGCAAGGGAATTATGTATCATCACGAGCCAACCAACCTCATTCTTCGTGGGGGGATCGATGATGTGTGGGTCAATTCACAGGGTGAATTGATAATTGTAGATTATAAGGCGACCAGCAAAAAGGTTGGGCCAAGCACCGAAGACGATTTATACGATGCCTATAAGCGCCAGATGGAGATCTACCAGTGGCTCTTCCGTAAGAACGGCTTCGCCGTCTCTCCGACCGGCTACTTTGTGTATGCCAACGGCAATGCCGATAAGGCCGCCTTTGACGCGAAACTTGAATTCGATATAGAACTCATCCCCTACACCGGGAGTGATACGTGGATAGAGCCTACAGTCTACGCACTCAAGGAAATGCTTATGAGTGACGAGATTCCGCCCGTAGGAACCTGTTTCGGCGGAGGTCCATGCGAACATTGTGTCTACCGCGAGAATGCAGGGAAGATTCTTCAGTCGCTCCATGCTAAAAACAAGAAGAAATAGTTTTGCAGAGCGGGTGCGGGAGGTGGTGAAGCAGATTCCGAAAGGGAAAACGCTTTCGTATGGGGAGGTCGCTCGGAAAGCAGGAGCGGCGCGTGCTGCACGCGCCGTGGGTGCTGTTATGAAAAACAATTACGACCCCACTGTGCCTTGCCACCGGGTTATCTGCGCCGACGGAACGCTAGGCGAATACAATCGCGGTGGCACGAAGGCGAAAGAGCGCCTACTCAAGAAAGAAGGCGCGATATGAACGTCAACATAGAACCGTCGTGGGCACAGCAGCTTGCGGAGGAATTTGAGAAGCCGTACTTCAAAGAACTCACGCAGTTTGTAAAAGGGGAGTATGCCGGAGGTAAGGCAGTGTACCCTGCACCCAAAAATATTTTTAGAGCATTTGAGTTGTGTCCATTTGAGAAGGTGAAGGTAGTTAT
>CAYGEV010000020.1:0-9981 GCA_964349035.1 uncultured Candidatus Saccharibacteria bacterium | reverse complement strand
TTGCATGACTTATCCACGCCGCCAGCATTCACCCTGAGCTAGGATCAAACTCTCATTAAGAATAGGCGGAACAAAAGAATTCACACTCCCGCCTGTTTCTGAAACAGGCGGGTCTTTTCTAACACTATTGGGTACGTCAAGGGTCAAAAATAAACCCGCCCCCACATGAGGGCAATAGGTTCATACTATAGCAAGCCCAGAGACCCGTCAATAGCTCTTTTGGAAGAAACTTTTGACACTAAATTTTGAGCTCAAACTAGTTACCCACGCAGTCAATATTGCATACAGAAATAAGGAGCGTATGATAGAGAGAGCCGTCACCCCTTGCCTATGAAAACGCACACGCGGGAGAGAATTGTTGTGTCTGTCGGAGGTTCTCTTATCGTCCCTGATACTGTAAGTGTTGAGTTTCTTACTACGTTTAAGACACTTATTCTCGAAAAGGTGCAACGCGGATTTACGTTCTCTATTATTGCCGGCGGTGGCAAGACTGCACGTCGCTACCAGGAAGCAGCAAACCAAGTAACCCCTCTTTCCCGACACGACCTCGACTGGATCGGCATCCACGCGACTCGCTTGAATGCACAACTTCTGCGAAATATCTTTGTTGGTTATGCGCATCCGCAAGTGATAAAGAACCCGACGATTGATATTGATGCCGAGGAGCCTGTTGTTATTGCTGCAGGGTGGCAGCCAGGCTGCTCCACCGACTACGACGCTGTGCTCATGGCGAAAAATCTTGGAGCACGTAAGCTAGTGAATCTTTCAAATATAGATTATGTATACACCGCGGACCCGAAGAAGGATCCAAATGCGCAGAAAATGGAGAGGATTGCTTGGGCAGAGTTCCGCAAACTTCTCCCGACCGAATGGGATCCTGGGCTCTCTTCTCCATTTGACCCTATCGCCGCTAAGGAGGCAGAGATGCTCGGACTTGAGGTGGCGATTATTAACGGACAAAAACTAGAAGAATTTTCAAACTATCTTGACGATAAGCCGTTTGTAGGAAGCGTTATTTCTTAGCAGACCACCGAGCAATAGGAATAAGAAGTGGGGCTGAGCGACAAATAGAAGAGAATGTTCCTGCGATAACTCCAACCAACATCACCAACGCAAAAGTCCTGGTCGCTTGCGCACCGAAGTACATAAGTGCCACAAGTACAAGCGCTGTGGTGAGTGAGGTGTTAATAGAGCGAGTAATCGTCTCGTCGATCGACTTACCTACCGTAATTTCAAACGCCTCTTTGTTCCCCTCCTTCTCATTGAGAGCCACGTGGTCGCGCACGCGGTCGAATACCACAATAATGTCATTCATCACGTAGCCAAGAAGCGCAAGAATAGCTACCACAAAAAGAGAGTCAACTTCTGCTCCAGTAAAGTGTGCATAGGTAGCAAAGAACCCGAGAGGCACAACAATATCAATAATGAGCATCAGTACGGCAACAAGCCCATACCCCCATGAAGGTACCTGGTGCGACACCTTGCGGAAAGCGTAGGCGACATAAAGAAGGATCGCGAAAAGTACCGCCGCTATAGCCCATAGTGCTTTGGCGGTAAACTGCCCACCAAGTGAAGGTCCTACGGAGGTAAAGGAGAGTTCTTCTACTGGCTCGTCTATAGAAAGCGCGGCAAGAAGTGACGTGTGTTCGCCTGGAGTCATAGTACGGGTGCGAATAGACATGCCGTTCTCGCCAAATGGACGCACCGACGATGCTCCAAGACCGACTTCCTCTACTTGTGCCGACACGGTCTCTACAGACGGACGCTCGTTTGGATAAGAAACTTGTACAGACGAGCCTCCAGTGAAATCAATGCCGAGCGGTAACCCCCACGTGACTATCGCACCAATAGAGGCCACAAGGATAAGACCCGTGAGCCAGAAAAAGAATTTTCTATGATTTACAATAAACATAATTAATTTTTATGGATACCTGAGCTTAGTAAAAATCGCAGTTTTGGCCCCCCTTCCTCAGGAATGACTGCGAGCAAGAAGACGCGAGAAATAGATACCGCCGAGATGAATGACGCAAGGACTCCGAGTACAAAGACAAGCGCGAAGCCTTGCACGATAGAGGTCCCGAGCCAGAAGAGAATGGCGCCTGAAATGATCATAGTAAGATGTCCGTCTCGAATCGCTGGCCACGCACGACTAAAGCCAATATGTATTGCTTCGCGCGGGCTCTTGCCACCACGAAGCTCCTCCTTAGAGCGCTCAAAGATAAGAATATTAGCGTCGACCGCCATACCAAGTGTTATGATGAGGCCCGCGATTCCAGACGCCGTAAGGGTGATTGGTACTACCTTAATAATTGAGAGCATGATAAGCAAATACTCTACCAGCGCAATAGATGCGATAAGACCAGGGAGACGATACCAAAAGATCATAAAGAGTATGACAACAACAAAGCCTATGCTCCCTGCGCGCACTCCAGCGTCTATGGCGATAGAACCAAGAGTCGGGCCAACAGACGAGCTACTCTGAAGCTCAATTGGTACAGGAAGTGCGCCAAAATTAAGATTACGTACCAAGTCGCGCGCTTCAGGAGCAGTAAAGTCACCACTCACGACCGCCTGTCCTCCTGGGATGGCTTCTTGGATTATTGGAGTTGAGATTGGCTGTCCGTCGAGAAAAATAGCAAGTGTTCTTCCCACGTTCTCTTTTGTTATTTTTTCAAACAGCTCTGCACCTTCTGGGTTAAAATTAAGAAGCACTTGTGGCGCGGCGAGCCCTGCCGTTGCGCCCGAACCGAATTGAAGTGAAGCGTTTTCAAGGTACCTTCCGGTAAGCCCAGTAGGAAGATACGCTTGCTGTGCGGTGTCTCCGTCAAACACTTCTTCAACGAGACGGAACTCAAGCGTCGGCGTCTCTCCAAGCGCTTTCACCGCAGCGGAAATATCGGTGACTCCAGGGAGAGCCACAATGAGACGGTCTTCGGTAATACCCGAAAGGGTGCTTGCCTCTTCTGTCTGAACTATTGGCTCGGCAACGCCAAATAAGTTTACTCTACGTTCGATAACGCCGTGGAGCGCTGATAGAGCGTCCTCTCTTTCTGCAGGGTCTGTGTCGCTCATGTCAGCGCGGTACACAAGCTCTGTACCTCCAGCGAGATCGAGACCAAGTTTAAAACGGTAAGCGCTAAGCGGGTTTGCCTGTGTCGCCCACACAAAATAAGCAAGGAGAAAACCCACAATAAGAATGAGAACTGCAAGTACGCGGTATCGAGTCATGTGAACTAGTATAAACGAGTTATTGGAAAAGAGAAAACCTTGTGGTTTTAGTGTTTTGTTGCCCTTTCCGCGAGGGTGACGGCGTTCTCAAAGAGCTTGGCAACCGCAAGGGGACCTATGCCTCCTGGGACGGGGGTAAAGAGGGAGCATTTTGGCGCACAGGCAGGGTCAGCGTCTCCTGCGAGGACGCCCCCTGACTCTGAAGTTCCTGCGTCGATAAGCACCACACCCTCTTTAAGCATCTCGGGCTTAATAAGATGCGGAGAGCCGACGCCGGAAATAATAATATCTGCGCTTTTTAACATTTCTGAAAGATTTTCTGTTTTACTTGTCGCCACTTCCACCTGTGCGCCTTTCTGCTTGAGCCACGTAGCGCTTGGCGTACCGACAAGAAACCCCGCGCCCACCACCACAGCTCGCTTCCCCGCTACGTGCACACAATGTGTTTCAAATATCTCCGCAATGGTCCCGACAACAGGAGGGAGCAGTGCCCCTGTATCACCTCGCTCAAACGCCTCGCGCGCGGCTCGAGAGAGCACGTCGGCGTCTTTCTCTCTTGGAAGGGAGTCGAGCATGGATTCGAGTCCTGTGGGGACTGGAAGCTGAATAATCACCGCATCTGCGGTCGCAAAAGAGAAGTCTCTCTGTTCGCGAAACTCGCATCCAGCGGCTTCTGCACTCCTCTCTTTTATCTTTAGATAGGAGCGAGTTGCAGGGGTTGGCTCTTCAGCCACATACGCAACAAGCAGTGGTCGTCGCCCAAGTTTCTCCGTGCGCGCTTTCGTGCGCGTAAGAACCTCTTTCGCTAATGTGCGACCGTCAATAATCATGCGTTGTTTTTGTGGCGCAGCTGTTCGGGGACATATGATTCATACACGCCGTCCGTGTACTGAAATGCGTCAAGTCCAGAGTATTGATAGGTGTACCCAAGAACACGCATGCTCTTAGATCCGTCAACTGCTATTGGATACGAGTACCCCTTCCACGCGCCTCTCCCCGTAGGGATCTTCCCTCGTGTCGCGTGCCAAAAGAAAGAAAAGGCGATACGTACCATCCACGGATAAATAGGGAGCGCGCGCTTTCCTACGGCTCGCGCCATATCACGGCCTTGCACAACGGCTCCTGGTGGACAGATATTGAACACTTCGTATCCAGGGACTTCCGCCCCGAAGGCAAGGCGCTCGACAATACTCACCACATCATCTTCGTGTATAAACTGTCGAAGCCATTTTGGTGTCACCGGGACAAATGCCACAAGTGTAGAGATTAGTCGATAGACGAAAGATCCTTTTAATTGCCCTGCGAGCGCCGATTGTAACCCAAAACGAATCCGCATAAAGCGCCCACGAGGGCCCGTAATAGCAGCAGGGCGAACAATAGACACTGACGTGTGCTTATCGCTTTTTTCATATCGCTCCTTGAGATGTTCCTCTGAAATCTTTTTCTCTTCGGCATACAGATAGTCCATTGGACGAAACGAATCCTCTTCAGTAAACCTATACTCAACAGTATTTGACGGATATGCGCCATATGAGGCTACAGTAGAAAAATGTATGAGGCGCTTGACCGAAGACTCTGAGAGCGCAAAACCAAAAACCTTGTCCGAACCATCTATATTCCACTTCCACTCTGTTTTCTGATTACCATACATCTCACGGATCTGCCATGCGGTGTGGATCACTATGTCTGGATGATATTCTCGCACCAGATCTTCCCACGCGTCAGCCGTGTTCATTTCAAGATACACAAGTTTCTTCTCGTCCTTCAGAAATTCTGGAAGTGGCTCTTTGTCGATACCAACAACCATCTCCACGTCAGTACGTGATGCAAAAGCGCGCACCAGCATCGCCCCTACATATCCCGCGGCACCCGTAATAAGTATTGTGTGGCGATTCATATCAGGAGATCTACCACGGACTCATACGAAAGAACATCCGCTTCACGGTCCTAAGCGCAATAAGAACATCAAGCCCAAGTGAGCGGTGTTTTAGATAATAGAAGTCATATGCGAGACGAACCTTTGTCTCTTCTATTGACTGTGGGCTCACATTTCCCTGCTCATATTGCTGATTAATCTGTGCCCACCCCGTGATGCCCGGCACTACCAGATACCGCTCCATATAATACGGAAGGGCCTCCGCAAGACGCTCGCCAAGCCCCAGAATGTCGTTGCGAGGGCCAATGAGAGAGATCTCTCCACGAAGAATATTCAAGAATTGTGGAAACTCATCGAGAGATGTCTTACGCAAAAAAGAGCCAACTCTTGTAATTTTATTTTCAGCCTCACCAATCCACTTGTCAGAAGCAGAGAGATTCTTCTGCATACTACGAAATTTGAGTACAGAGATGCGTGTCCCATACCGCCCAAATCGCTCTTGCCGAATAAATAACGGCCCAGATCCCTCAAACGCATTGGCGATAAAGATAAAAGGAATGGCCAGAAGCGTAATGACTCCCATAAGAATACCACCAACAATATCGAGACCGCGCTTCATAGTCGCATAAGCAAGAGTATTTTCCGGAGAAACATTTTTCCCAAACCAGGACGCCGTAATAAGCGATAGAGGAACGCGATCAAAAACCTCTTCATAAAAATCTTCAAACGACACTGCGTGTTTCCCGTCTCGAACGAGAGAATTGAGAGAGACGCCGTTCTCCTCTCCCGCATTCACCACAAAGAGGGTGGCACTCCTCTCCTCTTCATTCCTTGCGACAAACTCAATGCCATACCGAGGGTTTCCATTTACTTCTGTAGCAAGCGCGTCTGCCTCAGAATCTTTGGCAAGAAGCACCGCGCGCTCCCGTGTGCGAGGAACAGAGAGATACGGGTAGAGTGCCATTCTCCAGAAAAAAACCAAGCTGAATGACACGACAAGATAAACGGCTAGAATAGTCTTTGGCGTAATCCCAAACGAAGGCACAAGGAAAAAGAAGAGTGCCGCGAAGAGAACGTTGACAAGCTGTGTCTTCAGAAGCACGTCTGGAAGACGACTGTGGAATAACGCAAGGCGTTTCCCATATAACCCAGCGCTGTAAAACACGACTGCCCATATAGCAAAAAGAAGCGAGAACGGCACCATATATGGGGCAAGGGTTTCCGCATGCGGAATCTCTTGATAACGAAGCCATAATGTGACGTATAACGACAAGGCGAACGCGACCAAGTCGCCACAAAAGAGAAGAAATGAGTTCCTACGACCTACAGTAATCATTGTGATACGCTTATCTACAGTATAACCTTTACCACATAAAGGTTATTCTTACCAATATGACTACTCGTATCTTATATGTGATAACTAAGGCAAACTGGGGTGGCGCCCAGCGCTACGTCTTTGATCTTGCGGTCTCGGCAAGAAAAGAAGGCAATGATGTTCTGGTTGTATCTGGAAATGAGGGCGAGCTCACAGAACGCCTTAGAAACGCAGGGGTAGATGTTGTATCTATATTGAGTCTTAAGCGCGACATACATATATTCTCAGAATTACGTGCGTTCCGAACATTGCTTAGCGTTATGCGAAACTTTTCTCCTCATATCGTACATGGCAATAGCTCAAAGGCTGGAGCTCTTGCTAGTTTGGCTGGAAGAATATGTAACGTTCCTCGCATTATATTCACCGCGCATGGGTGGGCGTTTAACGAGGATCGTCCGTGGTGGCAAAAGAAAATAATTGTACTCTTTCATTGGATAACGATCATTCTCTCCCACAAAACTATTTGTGTCTCTGAGGCGCTCGCGCAAGACATTGAACACATGCCTTTTGTGCGCAACAAACTTATTGTTGTTCATAATGGTATCGACCCACAGCCACTCCTTAGTAGAAATGACGCTCGTGCCTATCTTGCACCACAAATACACGCATCATTCTGGATAGGCACGATTGCGGAATTACATCCTGTTAAACAGATTGATGTACTCATCCGTGCTTTTGTGCCTATAGCAAAAATGTATGCTGATGTTGCGCTAATCCTAATTGGGGGTGGGGAGGAGCGAAAACGGCTTGAGGAACTCGTGCGCCAAGAGGGATTAGTCTCGCGCATCCATTTTTGTGGACATGTGCGAGAGGCGTCTACCTATCTCTCATCTCTTGATATCTTTGTATTTCCTTCTAGAAGCGAGGCCCTTGGGTACGCACTGCTTGAGGCCGGAAACGCATCTCTCCCGGTAGTCGCGAGCAAGGTTGGTGGTATACCAGAGATCATAACGAACCACGAAAACGGTATTCTTGTTCCACCAGGAAACGTATCGGCTCTTACCGAAGCTCTTACTCTCCTGATTGAAAATGATGCTCTGCGCGCTAAGCTTGGGCGCGCACTATGTGAGCGCGTCACTCGTGTTTTTTCAAAAGAACAAATGGTGCGAGAGACGCTCTCTATCTATTAACCTCCCTCATATTCTTTTGTGCTTAAGTTGCGCGTCGCGCCACGCCCATGTTGGGCAAGAGAGGTTACTATACCAAGAAGTCCAAACTCAAGGAGAAGGTGTGAGCCTCCTGAACTCATAAACGGAATAGTGGTGCCAGTCACTGGCAACAAGCCGAGACTAATCCCGGCATGTATTGCGATGTGTGACATAAAGAGAATCGCGACGCCAAGAGTAAAGAATGCGTCGAAATTAGTTGCAGCCGCCCTCGCTATTTGTATAAGCCGTGCAAGCAAAAGACTGTAGAGTCCTAAGAGAAGAGTGACGCCAACAAACCCCCATTCCTCAGCATACGCCGCAAAGATGAAATCAGTCTGATACTCAGGCAAGAAGCGGAGCTTTGATTGTGTCCCGTACCCAACTCCCTTGCCGAACACTTCCCCTGACCCAACCGCAATTTTCGCTTGGTAGGCATTGTATCCTGCGCCATGGATATCTGCGGCGGGATTTATGAAAGAAATAATGCGCGTACGCTGATAGGGTTTGAGTCCCTCAAACCAAAAGATGGATGCTGCACACAAAGCAACAAACGCAATAAGTGCGAGATGCTTCTTTGAAATACCAGAAACGAGCATCATTCCAATCCATAAGATACAAAATATTATTGCGTTTCCCATATCAGGCTCAATGAGAACAAGTACGGTAAGAATACCGATGTATATGCCAGAAACGAGAATATGTCGTACGTCACCAATCTCGACGTGTCGACGAGAAAGATATTTTGCCAGAAGAACAATGATTGCAAATTTTGCAAGGTCTGCAGGCTGAAATGATACTGGGCCTAACGAAAACCAGGCGCGTGCACCCATAACAGGATCTGCCAAAAAAAATACGGCGACAAGCAGAAGGGCTGCAATACTGTATAGAGTCACTGCCACAGATGTCCTGCGGATGAAACGTAGATCAGTCGCAGACAAAATACCATATGCTCCGATTGAGATAAGAAGAATGATTATTTGTCTATTTGCGAGAGATGCCCCTTGCCCAAACGTGCTCATAGTAAGTATCCCGACTAGGGAGATAAGTATTGCTGGCACAATGAGCGTCCAGTCTAGAAGCAGGTTTGGACGAAGAGTCGGCATACGATAAAAACTATTCTTTAATAGACAAGGTCGGTACTATATCAATAATGGTTACCGGAGCAGAGAATGCTGTGTTCCATGTGAACACAATATCTTCTTTTCCACCTGATTCTATGTTTGGAGCAACAGTCTGTGATGCGGCAATAACATTACCGCTCTCGTCACGAACCATCGCAACAACAAAAATCTGAAAGAGCTTGGTAGAACTCGGGTTCTCTATAATTGCCTCAATACGAGGACGTTCAGTCGTCCCTGTTTGTTCCACATCTAAGATCCGAGGAGTAGTGTATTGTGTGCGCGATGCGCGATACCACTTTGGAGCATCATCGGAAATTGAAAGAAATGCGCGAGTCACTACCTGTTGACCAGAAACAATTCCTGGCACATACACAGGGACTGAAGATGCAGGAGGAAGGTCTATCTTCCCTGTAACCTCTTGAATCAGTGTTTGGTCGCTCCCGAAAAGGGTTAGTCGATACGGCACATCGCGCGCTGCTGCGTGATTATTTTTATTCTCAACCATCGCTATAATATCTGTACGTCCGAGCGTATTCGGAAGAGCTTTGGTGAAAAGTGTTATTGGTGGCTGTACTTCTGCAAAACAAAGATACATGCATGATCCACCACAATCAATTCCGGATTCGTCTTGGTTCTGTACCCCGTCGGCGCAAGAAGGTTCTTCTACGAAAGCAGAAATGAATATAACAAAGAGAAAGGCACTTATAACAGCCCCAATAATAATAAGGATGATGAGTCTGCGTCGTGCTGCCCAAGACATACCCTGTAGTATAACAAAAAACCGCCTATTTGGCGGTTGAAAAGAAGGGTGGTGGAACTGACAGGGATCGAACCCGCGACATTCTGGGTGCAAGCCAGACGCTCTACCAACTGAGCTACAGTCCCACATTTACCTTTCTTATAAGGAACTTTAATACTGTTTTCAAGTATTCAGTTCTGGCGGCTAGCTACTCTCCCCATCTGAAACGATGAGTACCATCGCCGCTAGGAGGCTTGACTGCCGTGTTCGGAATGAGAACGGGTATAACCCTCCCGCCAAACCACCAGAACTGAATACTCGAAATGTCAAACTTCGTTTCCCCAGCCTATTCGGCGATAACGGACATACTTCCGCCTCACCAAACAGAACTGAATACTCGAAGTATTAGTCTGACATACGCTACGCATTAGAAAACAATTGTTTGAACGTCATATGCAGAATTCCGCACGAGAGACTGGACATATTAGTACTCC